>CALXRQ010000031.1 GCA_944390895.1 uncultured Alphaproteobacteria bacterium | reverse complement strand
CGGTTCGAGCCCTCTTCATATTAACGTAAAAGCTCCCTTTCGGGAGCTTTTCTTAAACTGGGGCGAACGATGGGGCTCGAACCCACGACAACCGGTACCACAAACCGGGGCTCTACCAACTGAGCTACGTTCGCCATTGGCTGACGTATGGTTTGTACAAACAATATCCGATAAAGTCAAGACAAAAATCTCTAAAAAAAACTTTTTCATACACAAAAAATTAACAATTTATTTTCTATTTTTCCATAAAATTACTTAAAAGAATTCCCTTTACAGAAGAGTCTCAAAATGAAGAAGCATTTAAACCAAAGAATTATATCCGCATTCCGTAATGCCGCTTGTGTCATGGCATTGTTTTTTGCGTTTGCTTCCCCTTGTCAGGCATCGACCTCTTCCATCATCATCGACGCCGAAACCGGAGAAGTGCTTTCTTCTAGCGCCGCCGACACATTGCGCTATCCGGCATCTTTAACCAAACTTATGACACTCTACATCACCTTCGACGCCCTTGAAAAAGGCATTATCCACATGGAAGACGAACTGCCGGTCTCTCGCCGCGCCGCCAACATGGCGCCTTCCAAACTCGGACTCAAGGCCGGTTCCAAAATCAAAGTCCGCGACGCCGTGATGGCTCTGGTGGTAAAATCCGCCAACGACTGCGCCACCGTTTTGGCCGAAGGTTTGGGATATTCCGAAGAAAACTTTGCCAAAACCATGACCAAAGTCGCCCACGAACTCGGAATGAAAAACACCACTTTCCGCAATGCTTCCGGTCTGCCGAACAAACAGCAGAAAACCACCGCTCGCGACATGGCCCTGCTCGGTGCCGCAATGTATCACCATTTTCCGCAATATTACAAATTGTTTGCCACCAAAAAATTCACCTATCAGGGACGCACGATTTATACGCACAACCATCTTTTGAAAACCTTCAAGGGCGCAGACGGAATGAAAACCGGTTTTACCAACGCATCCGGTTATAATATCGTCACATCCGCCGAACGCGACGGCAAACGCGTTATTGCCGTAACCATGGGACACAATACCGCCAAAATGCGCGACAAAAAAATTGCCGCCCTGATGAACCAGGGACTAACCAAACTGGCTATGGACGCCCGTATCAACAACTCCAACATATACGCTTCCATTGAAGAACCCGTAAAATCTCAGGAATACGCGTCCGCGGATGCCAAGCAAATCATGGCCGAGATGTCTGATGATGCGGAAGAAACGCAGACTCAAGAGTTATGGGGCATCCAGATCGGAGCCTTTTCAAACTATGCCAAAGCCAGAAACTATGCGCTCAGCATCAAGAAAGAAGTAGTAAAGAAAGACGACGACAAAGTCATTGACGTCGAACCCTGCCAAAAAGGCGCGGCCATTATATACCGCTCCAAAATTGTCGGATTCGATAAAAAAGAAGCTGCAAACGCATGTAAAAAGTTGAAAAAGTCAAACAAGTCCTGTATAGTGATTGCTGCAACAAAATCTGAAATCACACTGGCCAACAAACTGTAATGAACGCAGAACAGAGCAATAAAAGAGCCCATATCATTACCGTCAGCAATGAAAAGGGCGGAACCGGAAAATCAACCATCTCCATGCACTTGGCAATCAAGCTTATGATGGAAGGTTTCAGTGTGGCAACCTTTGACCTCGACGGCCGGCAGGGCAGCCTCAGCAAATATATTGAAAATCGAAAAAAATATTGTGAAACCAAAGGCATTGAACTTCCGATTCCGGAACACACCCGGGTTCTCCCCGAAGACAACTATTATCTGGTTCCCCAAGCCCGGGAAAAACTCGCCTTTCAGATTTATGAAGCGTCTTCCAAATTCGACGCCATAATCATTGACACTCCCGGAACCAAAAATTACCTTTTTGAAGAAGCGCACAAATTCAGCGACACGGTCATCACCCCGATTTCAGACAGCCTGATAGACCTGAACGTTCTGGCCGACATCGATCTGGAGAGCGGCCGCGTCCGTATGCCCGGCCACTACGCCAACTTCATCTGGGATATGAAAAAATACCTCGCCTCGCAGGGAAAATCCTATCTCAACTGGATTGTCACCGGCAACAAGCTGTCTTCATACAATTCAAAAAACAAAGCGACGGTTTTTTCTTATCTTGAACGTCTGGCAAAACTTTACGGCTTTCGCTTCACGCCGGGTTTGAAAGACCGCGTCATTTACAAGGAACTTTTTCTGGAAGGCCTGACCGTTCTCGATATGCAAAACGAGAACTTAAAAATGAAAATGACAATCTCCCATCTGGCAGCTAAACGCGAAATAAAAGCTCTGGCCGAATTTATCTGCCCGCCCGAAGCCCGTTAGTTTTTGCATCTGAAAAACGAAATGAGCACTTGTGTTTAGCAACAAAAGTGTTATGTTTGTGTTTATAAAAATACAATTATAATTCGGAGAATATAATGATAAAAACCGTTAAAACCTCGCCCTATAATGACCAGAAAATGGGAACGGCCGGCTTACGCCGCAAATCAAAAGTCGTCATGCAGCCCAATTACGTCGAAAACTTTATGCAGAGCATTTTCAACACCATCGGCAGCCTGAACGGCAAAACCTTTCTGCTGGGCGGAGACGGAAGATTTTACAACGACATAGCCATTCAGAAAATCATCAAAATGGCGGCGGCCAACGGCGTCTCCAAACTGATCATCGGGCAGAACGGCTACGTTTCCACCCCGGCCGGTTCCAGAATCATTCTCAAAAACAAACTTAACGGCGGTTTTGTATTGTCCGCATCACACAACCCGGGCGGCATAAACGGCGACTTCGGCATCAAATATGCCAACGAAACCGGCGGTCAGATTCCCTCGGCCGTCAGTGACCGCATTTATCAGGAAACGCAGAAAATCTCCGAATATAAAATCTTTGAAACCGATGACATCAAACTGGATAAAATCGGACGTCAGAAACTCGGCGATATGGAAATCGAAATCATCGACCCCCTGAACGATTATGTCGAAATGATGGAAAACATTTTTGACTTTTCCGCCTTAAAAAAACTTTTCAAAAGCGGCTTCACCATGAAGTTCGACGCCATGAACGCCGTAACCGGCCCCTATGCCGTCCGCATTTTTGAAGATATTCTCGGCGCGGCCAAAGGCTCCGTCATCAATGCCAAACCGTTGCCGGACTTCGGCGGCCTGCATCCGGATCCCAACCTGCTCTACGCCAAGGAACTGCTTGCCATTATGAATGCGGACAATGCGCCGGACTTTGGCGCCGCTAACGACGGCGACGGTGACCGCAATATGATTCTGGGCAAAAAGTTTTTCGTATCTCCGAGCGACAGTCTGGCAATCCTGACGGATTATTATCCGATTATCCCCGCCTACAAAAACGGCATTTTTGGCGTGGCCAAATCGGCCGCAACCTCAACGGCGGTCAGTCGCGTGGCTAAAGCGCACGACATCGGCTATTATGAAGTCCCGACCGGCTGGAAATACTTTGTCAACCTGATGGATTCCAATCGCATTACCATCTGCGGAGAAGAAAGTTTCGGAACCGGCTCCAGCCACATCCGCGAAAAAGACGGCATCTGGGCAGTTCTGTTCTGGCTCAGCATCATTGCCGAAACCGGAATGTCGGTTGAAGAAATTGCTCTCGACCACTGGAAAAAATACGGCCGCAGCTATTACCTGCGCTATGACTTTGACGGTCTTGACACCAAAGCGGCCGATTCTTTAATGGCTGATTTGGAAAACAAACTTCCTACCCTGGTCGGCAACCATTACGGCGAATATAAAATCACTCAGGCCCGGCCTTTCGTATATAATGACCCGGTTGATCACAGCAGCACCAAAAACGGACTGATCATCAACTTTGAAAACGGCTCCCGCATCGTCTATCGGCTTTCGGGCACCGGCAGCAGCGGCGCAACCCTGCGCGTTTACCTTGAAAACTATAACCGGACCGATTTGAAAGAAGATCCACACGAAATGCTGGAAGATTTGCTCGAGATAGCCATGGAAATTGCCGAAATCACGGCCAGAACAGGAAAACAGCACGCCGATGTCATCACTTAGAAAGCTGATATTTTTGCTCATTCCGGGCGTTTTTTTCCTCTGCTCTCAAGCCTGGGCCGGCTTGAGCGGATTTACTTCCGCCAACCCCTATACCCGTGAAGAGGAAATTCTGAAAATAGATACGCCGCCCGTGAATATTCCCAATTATCGCCAGGAAATGCGTGACAATGTTACCATGCTCAGCGACTATGCCAAAGGACGCAACCCTGATTTTGAGATTATCGTCCATGAAGGCCGGGAGCTGCTCAAAAAAGGATTGTGGGAATACCACCTGCAGGGATACAATGAGGCACGCCGACTGGGGTATGACGCCAAGGATCCGACTTTCCTGGCCAGAATAAAAGACCTTTCGCCGGAGTTTCAAACCATAGGAACCGGAGCCCGCGCTTATATGAAAAAGATAGACGCCGTCGCGCTGAACAACTACTTTTGCAGTCGGCAGGACTTTACGCCGCCAAACAGTCTCAAACTGATTTCGATTGACAAATGCCCGGATGAAGACGCTTTTGACGAAGCCATTCAGGATTCGGTCGGCAGAAGCGCCCTGCTTTATGTTTTTACCTCGCCGCAATATGCATTCAAAAACATTCGCAGCCAGATAATCAT
Organism: uncultured Alphaproteobacteria bacterium; assembly: GCA_944390895.1. Classification (GTDB taxonomy): domain Bacteria; phylum Pseudomonadota; class Alphaproteobacteria; order RF32; family CAG-239; genus CAJLXD01. The sequence goes on along the minus strand of CALXRQ010000031.1, from coordinate 18,457 downwards.
CAACGAGAACGCCAAAAACGTCTTTTCCCTTGATCAGGCGCAGAACATCGTGTTTCTGCTGGATACGTCAGAATATCCCGACAAATTTGCTCTGATAGAAGACATTCGCAACGCCAACTATGACATTGTCGTTCTTCCGGCCTTTGTAAACGGCGTCCCGTTCACCAAAGAAGAAGTCAACAGCCTCAAGTTCAAGAAAAACGGCACCAGACGCCGGGTTATCGCCGCATTTAACATATCGGAAACCGATGACGGACAATATTATTGGCAGCCGGAATGGCGCATCGGCTCCCCCGAGTGGCTGAAAAGGCTTTCTTTTGTAGATAAAGACGGAATTTTAGTAGAATATTGGGCGCCGGAATGGAAAAATATAATCTCTAAATATTTTAAGGGGATTGTTGACCTCGACTTTGACGGCGCATTTCTGACCGGTTTGGAAAACTACCGTTACTTTGAGCAGCAGACACCTCTGGAATAAGGCCGCAATATGAACGAAATTGAAGTTTTAGACATTTCCCGCGAAGCGATTTTTACCCTCATCAAGGTTATGTCGCCGATTCTGTTAGTCGCCCTGTCTATCGGTCTGATTGTCGGTATTTTTCAGGCCCTGACGCAGATTCAGGAAATGACGCTGGCCTTTGTGCCCAAAATCATTGCCGTTTTTGCCACCATCATCCTGTTGTTCCCGTTTATGCTCAATCAAATGCGTACTCTCAGCGAAGGTCTGTTTGACAAAATAACCAACGGCGGATGACGGCCATGTCCCAACTTCTGGATATTGAACTGTATAAGTTTATGCTGGTATTTTTAAGAATCGGCGCTGCTGTTATGCTGATGCCGGGCTTTCGCACGGCTTATGTCAACACCAACGTCCGGCTGTGTTTTGCTCTGGCGCTTTGTTTTGTTTTGCTTTTGCCGCTGGCGTCCGAACTTCCGTCCCGTCCCGATTCTTTTGCCGAAACCATACGCATCGTCATAAGTGAGATAACATTTGGTGTTTTTCTGGGCATTTTTATGCAGATTCTGTTCTCGGCACTCAATCTGGCCGGCAACATCGGCGGACAGGCCATCGGTTTTGCCAATGCCCAGATTTTTGATCCGGCCTCTCAAAACCAGTCTGTCGTTATCGATTCATTCCTGAGCATAACCGCCCTGACAGTCGTCTTCATTACCGATCTTCACCATCTGATGCTGAGCGCCGTCATTGACAGCTACCGCCTTTTTCCGGTCGGAAACGTCCTCCCTGTCGGCGATTTTTCCGATTCCTTAAGCTCAACGCTCAATCAAAGCTTTATAATGGGTTTTAAGATCGGTTCGCCGTTTATCGCCTTTACTGTCATCTTCTATGTCGGCATGGGGTTGGTTTCACGACTGATGCCGCAGTTGAACATTTTTTTCCTGTCTCTGCCTCTGCAGATTTATCTGGGGCTGGGACTGCTTTTCATCACCGTCCCGATTATGATTATTTGGTTCACCAAATATTTTGAAGACGGCATACGGCAATTTATAAACTAGGAGGCCCATGGTAGCACCTGAAGAAGAAGACGAGGCCTCCAAAACCGAAGAACCTTCGGAACGAAAAATCGAAAAGGCCAAAGAAGAAGGCGATACTGCCGTCTCGCAGGACGCCAAAAGCTTTCTGATGTTCATCGCCATGCTCTTTGTCGTCTGGCTGGTTTTTCCGCTGATGATGAAATGGTTTTACGCTTTTTCGGTCAAATTTATCGAAGATCCGCAAAACATCCCGACCGATTACAAACACATCCGGCTGCTGTTGGTCAATACCGGTTTGGCAATGCTTAAAATAATGGCCATTCCGTTCGCCATATTCATCGTTTTCGGCGTTGCGGCCAGCATTGCCCAAACCGGCTTCATCTATGCGCCGAAAAAACTGGAACCTAACTGGAACAAACTCAATATTTTTGCGGCCCTGCCCAACTTCATCAATATGAAAAAAATCGTCGAAAGCTTCAAGGGCATCGTCAAAATTTCCGTCATCGGTTTCATTGCCGTTCTGGTCGTCAGGCCTTATCTCGGCAAGGTAGAACTGTTGCCGACCATGGAAACCATGGCTGTTTTAAGATTTATTCATAAAATCGTGATATTGTTAATATTCACGGTGGTCATTGCCGTTCTTGTCATTGCGGTGGCCGACTATGTCTACCAGCGCTATACGCACCTGAAAAAACTGCGTATGACCAAACAGGAAGTCAAAGACGAATACAAGCAAATGGAAGGCGACCCGATGGTCAAATCCCGCATTCGTCAGGTTCGTATGGAACGGGCCCGCCACCGCATGATGGAAAATGTTCCCAGAGCCGACGTCGTTATCGTCAACCCGACGCATTACGCCGTTGCTCTGGAATATAAAATGGAAGAAATGGACACGCCGGTCGTAGTTGCCAAAGGTATTGATTTCATTGCGCTGAAAATCAGAGAACTGGCGGAAGAGCACGATATTCCGGTGGTTGAAAACCCGCCGCTGGCTCGCGCGTTATTTGCCGGCGTCGAAATAGATCAGGCCATTCCGCCTGAACACTTTAAAGCCGTAGCCGAGGTAATTGGATATGTTATGCAGCTCAAAAATCAATAACCGTCCGGACAAACTGCTGAAAAACCGGTTGATTAAACTGGCTTATTCGCTGGTAGGGCTGACAGTGGTCATTATTCTGCTGTTTCTGTATCCGCAATATTTCCTGCAGCTCGTCTTTGCCACTTTGGTGCTGACCACCGCCTGCCTGACCCTGACCATCAAAACCCTGTCCGCGGCCGAACACGCCATGAGCTATGGCGGCTTTGCCAATGAAATCATTAAAAACGACTTCAAAATCAAACGTATTGAAAACGCTCGCGGAGAAGCCGTAATACAAAACGCTCCCGCGGAAGAAATGTTCCAAAAACAAACCGTTTTAAACTTTATTGAGCAAAACCTGAACAACAGCGCCCTCAACAAAAACGCTCTCCAGACACTGCAAACCGCCTGCAACAACCTCTGCCCGGAAAAGGTGACACTCTCATTGTCCCTGCGCCGGCAGGAAAACCGCGTCTTCAGCGACGAAGAATGGTTTGAAGTCAGCGTCCGGCCGATTTTTCTCAAAAAGTCGGATATTTTCAACGGCCCGTTTTCCATCAAGGCCATCAAAAAAGACACTTTCCTGTTTTGGAATCTGAAAAACATTACCGCCGTCAAAAACATGGAAAGCATTTTTCAGGAAGAACACCGCAATCTGCATGACTTTCTGGACTACCTCCCGATCGGGGTTTATACCATAGACCGCGACCGCAAAATAGAATATGCCAACCACGCCCTGGCCAAATTTCTGGGAACCGGCCGCGAAGAACTGACCGGAAAATGCCTGAACGATTATCTGGCTGCCGATTCTTCCATCCCAGAACACCACTCCCGCTGGCACGGCCCCGTATATTTCAAGACGCCGGAAGCCAACGCCGCCGAGACGCTGGTTTTCCAGGAAAGATATAAAGACCGGGGTATGGCCAAAGCCCGCGGCGTTGTCGTCACCAACATTCCGACCAGTCACGAGCTCAAAAACAATCTCAGCCACGCCTATGACAAAATCAGCTGGCTGTTCAACTTTGCGCCCGTCGGCATCATCTTTATCGGTATTGACGGTGAAATCAAAGACTGCAACCCGCAGGCCTGCGAATTCTTAAATAATAACCTTGATAAATCGCCGCTCCTGAACCACAGCATTTTCGATTACATCACCACTGAAGACGCCGGAGCCGTTCGCAAAGAATTTACCAAAATCGGCGCCTCCCGCAGCGCAACGTCCCGCATCGACGTCCACATCAAACGGGAAGACGAAGAAAAAATAGCGCTGACCTATATTTCTCCGATGAAAAAGTTCTATTCCGACGATATTGAAAATTCCGACGGGCTGGTCTTGTATATGATTGACGCCACCAAGCAAAAATCGCTGGAAATCCAGTTCGCTCAGGCTCAGAAGATGCAGGCGGTCGGTCAGCTGGCCGGCGGCGTCGCGCATGACTTCAATAACCTTCTGACCGCCATGATCGGTTTCTGTGACCTGCTTTTGCAGCGGCACGGCGTCGGCGACCCGTCCTTTGCCGACCTGATCCAAATTAAACAAAACGCCAACCGCGCGGCGGGACTGGTTCGGCAGCTGCTGGCGTTCTCGCGCAAACAGCCGCTCAAACCCAAGCTGATTGACGTAACCGAAAACTTTATTGAGCTGAGCCATATGCTCAAACGCATTCTGGGTGAGCAGATTGTTCTAAAATTCCACCACGGAACCGATCTGGGCTATATCCGCGTTGACCCCGTGCAGTTTTCGCAGGTCATCATCAATCTGGCCGTTAACGCCAAAGACGCAATGAAAGGCAGCGGCACCCTATATATCAGCACCAGAGTCGAACCTCTGGCCGAACCTTACCAGTTTGGCTCCGACGTCGTCAAGCCCGGCGAATTTGTCGTTATTGACGTCAAAGATTCCGGCTGCGGCATTCCCAAAGAAAACCTTAACCGCATTTTTGAACCGTTCTTCTCCACCAAACAGAACGTCGTCGGCTCCGGAACCGGCCTTGGCCTGTCTATGGTATACGGTATCGTCCGCCAAACCGAGGGCTTTATCAAAGTTGACTCCGTCGTCGGTGAAGGAACCACCTTCTCCATTCATCTGCCGCGTTTCGAAACCAATATCGAAGCGGACGATCAACAGCACCAAACGCAGGAAATTGTCACCGCCAAAGACGGCACCCCGGTATTAACGGTTCAGGAAAAGGTCAAGTCTCCGGTAGCCATCAACGAAAAACTGATTTTCGGCCTCAACCTTTCAACGGCCATTGACCGCAAAGAAACTTCCGGCAAAGAAACCTTTGATACGCACATTTTGTTCGTGGAAGATGAAGATTCTGTCCGCACCTTTGCCGTTCGCGCGTTAAAGAAAAAAGGCTATGACGTCGTCGGCTGCAACTCGGCGGAAAACGCGCTTGAATATCTAGAAAAGAATGCCAACTTCGATCTGTTGATTACCGATATGGTCATGCCCGGCAAAACCGGCGCTGAACTGGCTGCCATAGTCAAAGAAAAAATTCCCGGCATCAAAGTCATTTTAGCCTCGGGATATTCGGAAGAAATTGCCCGCCGCGAGCTTTCCGATGCCGAAAATTTCGAATTTATGGCCAAGCCTTTCAGTTTGGGAGACTTGACGGCTAAGGTTTTTGATGTATTAAATAAAGACAGTTAACAACAACGTCGGAAAACAATGCAGACCGCTCAACAACTACCGCTGGAACTTCCGCACCGCCCGGCCTTGGGCAAAGAGGACTTTCTGATTGCCAACTGCAATCTGGAAGCGGTAAAGCTTATTGACAGCTGGCCGGACTGGAGCTTTTTCGCCGCCTGTATCTACGGCAGCGAAGGCTGCGGCAAAACGCATCTGGCCAATGTTTTTTCCAACCGGGTTTCCCTGCTGACCAACTATCCCTATAAGCTTCCCTGCGTCAAAGCCTCCGCACTCCGGCTCGAAACCGTGCATGAACTCTTCAGGCAAAATCCGTGCCTGATTGTTGAAGAACTGTCGCCAGATATTAACGAAGAAGCGATGTTTCATCTTTATAACCTCTACCGCAACGAAGGCGGAAACATTCTTTTTACGGCCGAAGAAGCTCCCGCCAGAATGCGCTTCAAGCTTAAAGACCTGCAATCCCGCCTTAACATCATTCCCTCGGTAGAAATCAAGGCACCAGATGACGAACTTTTGTCCAGCCTTCTGGTTAAACTCTTTATGGACCGGCAGATTATGGTTTCGCCCGAAGTGATAAACTATCTGCTGAACAATATGCAGCGCTCTTTTTCCTATGCCCGCAAAATCGTGGCTGAAATTGATAATTTGTCCTTGGCCCGCAAACGCGCCGTCACTGTTCCTCTGGTCAAAGAAGCCGTCTCGCTTCTGGACAACGACCCTCAGGGCGAACTCTTTAATCTATAACGCGGATAACTGTTACAATAATGTTACAGTTATATTAACTTTGATATTCCGTCACAAAATAACATTGCTTTTTAAAACAAATGGATTTAAAATTAGTTCATGGGCTTTGGCCTATAATGTGTGTGTGAGGTGTATTATGATAAAATTTTCAAGGATATTTTTAATATCCGGCGTGTTCATATGTATGAACACACCGGCTTATTCATTGGATTTAAATACACCGGGAATGACCGGAGATTTAAATCTTAGTTCAAACATCAATTCAAACTCTTCTTATCAACTGGCCGGCCTGACATGGCTACCGAAGATAAAAGACAGCGAAGTAGGCCCGACCGGCAACGACATGGGATACGACGCCAATCAGGGCGCAGACTGTTCCAACTACCAATATTCAACATCAAACTGCAAAGCCAACAATCAGGAGCCTCTGGGCAATCAATGTCTGTACAATCACAAGCTTTTTGACAACTGCGGATGCAACACCGCCAAATTCCCCATCAGCCAGACTGAATGTTCTTATTCAGGTTCACTCAGAAGCCAGGCCTGGCTGTTAGGCGACAACGTATGTAAGGATCAGCGCTATTCAAACCGTATGTACGGCAAGAAATGTCTCTGTACTTCCGTAAACTTCCCCCATACAAGCACCGCAACCTGTCCCAGCCCGCAAACCCTGCTCGATGACACTTCAAAATGTTCCTATCAGGGCATTACCAGATACGAGCGCTGCAAATGCGACACCGCTGCCGGTAAATATGAATTTTCTTCCGACAAAGGCGAAGGATATAGCTGTTCCAAATGTACCGATGATTATGGTACTCATTATAAATGTGAAGCAGTTCCCTGCCCGATCGATCAGGAAACCGGACATAAAAACAACGACTCCTGTAACAACGGTAATGGCACTTGGAAAGAAACCACCAATAAAAGCGGTTCACAACAATGCTATCGTTGTGAAGACATTTCTAACTGTGACTTCTATAAAAACGCTAACGGAAACATCACTGTTCCCGATACGGCCTGCTCTTGGCGTGTATACGGAAACTATACCACCACAACGCTGCCCGCTAATAAAAGCTACAGCGATTCATGGGTAAATATGTGGGGTAATTCTACCGTAAACGGTGCCTTTACCACCAACAAACTCGCTGTCGGCGGCGCTTGCTCGTCTTCCGGCTATTGTAACAAATCTCCCAGAACCATTACTTTTAACGATTTGGTTGTCGTCAACGATGTCATTGAATATGATCCGTTTACAACCATGGTATTCAAACAAGGCGTCTGCGGAAACTTCACCTGCCAGCAATACCCGGATTACCGCTACAGCAAAACCGGTATTGTCAGCAACATCAAACAAGGCCAAGGAAATTGTCCTAAAGCCAAATCCAGCGGATGTCCCGAAGTCTGTAAAAAATATTATGTAAATAAGAACGGTTCCGTCTCGGTTCCCAGCGGTTATTGCGAATGGCGCGTTTACGGCAATAAAGCCACCGTCACGCTTCCGTCCGGCAGTTCCTATCAGGATTCCTGGGCCAACCTGTGGGGAAATTCCACCGTTAAAGGCCAGTTTACAACAACTAAACTCGCGGTCGGCGGCGCTTGTTCTTCCACCGGTTCCTGCTCAAAATCGCCGCGTACAATCACTTTTGACGATCTGGTCACGGTAACCGGCGTTATTGAATATGACCCGTTTACCACCATGAACTTCAAAAAAGGCGTCGGCGGAGACTTCACCGGCCAGCAATACCCGGATTACCGTTACAGCAAAACCGGCATTGTCAGCAATATCAAACAAGGCGAAGGCAACTGCCCTTGCTCGGTTACCAAATTTGCCTACGACAGTTCAAACTGTGCCGGAACATTGAGTGGAGAATCATGTGGCGGTAAATATGAAAAATGCGTTCTTTGCGATATAGGCAGTATTATATATAGTGACGGGACGTGTTCAGGCGAAAAAATCGACGGAAAGACTCCAATCGGCGTCGTTTCTTACAAGAACGGTTCAAACTATCAGATTTTGGGCTTAGAACAAACTTATGCCCACTGGAGTACTAATACCAACGACAATACCTGTATCACCAATGTTTCCTCGGCGACTTCCGACACCAACGGCATAAAAAACACGCAGTGTATGAAAGATTCTCCGTCGACCTATCCTGCAGCCGCCTTCTGTGTTAAATATACCGCCGAGGGTGCTGCGCAAGGAGCTTGGTATATGCCGGCAGCAGGTGAATTTCAGAGAATTATAAATAATAAAAATACAATTAACAACACGTTAACATCTCTGGGCAAAACCCTGCTAAAAGACACAAGTGTCAGCGGTTCCCGGGGAGGAAAATATGACTATTGGTCATCTTCTGAAAAGAATAATGCTTCCGGCTGGAGATATTCAATAATAGACAACATTTGGCTGACATCTGAAAAAACTATGGGCAACCATGGTGTAAGATGCATAGCTAACGCAGTTTGCACAAACGGAAAATGTACAATACAAATTCCGGAATACGATAATGATGACGTTTGTAGCGTCGCCAATTGTAAAGAGTGCGTCAGCGGTTCGTCGACAAGCTGTAAAACCTGTGAGGACGGGTACATGGAATTAGTCGATTTGACTAATGGCGGCCCAACAACATGTGTTAAACAACTGAATCCAATTAAGCCTCCTTCTGGATCTACATGTAACGGCGTATCATTAACCTGTGGCAATAATAAATACTGCTGCCCTACGAACACAGGTATTACCTCTTGTTCTCAGATAAACAGTGGACAGATTTACCAGTGTTATATAGAAAATATCAACAATGCAGGGATATGTAGTCTAGATGAAAAAACTGTTACCTGTAATGGTGTTTCCTATTGTTGCTCAGGCTCAATGAGTGCCAGCTTCTATTGCAACAACCCAACTCTTAATTGTCGAAGGGCTAATTAATCCTAAAAAATCCCCGGTGGAATTATCCGGGGATTTTTTTATGTCATGCTGAGCCTGTCGAAGCATCCCGACCGATAAAACCTGTCATGTTGAGCGCAGCGAAACATCTCAGCTGATTAACAAGGCTGAGATGGAGTTCGACAACGATGTTGCTCACTCACTTCGTTGCTTCACTTTGTTCAGGATGACAATTTACCCTTCGACAAGCTCAGGGTGACAGTTTATAAAAAGCCGTGAGGCTGCTAACTGAAGCCCCCGGGCGCTTGCCCGGTCAAACGCCCTGCGTTTGTACCGTCAGGCGCTGTCCGGTCACATTCCGTTAAATCTGAACAAAAATCTCATTCCGCGGCGTAATCCGGGCTGAACCGCCGATGGGCAGCGTCAACAGCGGCGTTGTATGACCAAAATCCACATTGGCAATAATCGGCAGATTCTTAAGCTGCGGCTTATCCAGAATAAATTCCAGCTTTTCACGACTGACTTCCGATGCTTTCTGGAAACGGCCGATGACCAGCGCCCGCACATTCTTAAAATCTTCCTGATACATCAGCGCCTGCAGGTTGCGCTCAAAGGCGCCGGCATCGCCGCCGGAAGTAAAGCAGTCTTCTATAAACAAGATGGTGTCAGCTTCAAATACCGGACGATAAGGCGTCCCGAGCAACAGGTCAAACGTGCCGAGATTACCGCCGATAATTTTTCCTTCGGCGCTGCCGGAACGGATAACCCACCATCCTTCATTCTTAATAAAGCTGCGTTTTTCCTGATCCAAAAACCACAAATCGTCGCTCCACTCCGGCGATGGCTTGATTTCGTTCTTTCCCTCGCCGATAATCATCTTTTTCAGATTTTCAATCGTATATTCGCAACCCTTAATCATTCCCAGAGAGCTGAAATGCGGCCCCGAAAAAGTCACCAGCCCGGTCTGCGCATAAATGGCGTTCAACAGAGCCGTAATGTCAGAAAAACCGCAGAAAATTTTCGGATTGTTCCGGATCAGTTCATAATCCAGATACGGCAGCAGCTGGTTGGAGTTAGATCCGCCGATAACCGTAAAAACGGCCTTAACCTTCGGATCTGCAAACGCTTCATGAATGTCCGCAATGCGTTTTTCAATCGAAGAGGATCCCATCATATCAAAATTTTCATCGGTCGTGTTTTTACCGAAAGTAACTTTCAGCCCCATTTCGGCAAATATCTTCAAAGCCTGCGCGCGGCTGTCCTGACCTATCAGTTTCAGACCTCTGGCCGGCGCGACGATTCGGACTTCGTCTCCGGCGACAAGCTTTTCGGGAACAATCTTTTTCATCTTCAATCCTCCTGAAATTATAAGTTTGTTTAAACATAAAACAAATTTTGCAAAAAGAAATATTTTTTTATTGCAATTTAAAATCTCACTTTTATTATAAGAACAAAACTAGAACAAATATAGGAGAGTCGAAAATGAGTTTTGGTTCACCGGCCGGCGATTACATTGAAAAAAGCCTTGACCTTAACCAATATCTGGTACCGCACAAGGCCGCAACTTATTTCTTAAAAGTCAGCGGCGACGCCATGAAAAACGCCGGCATCATCGACGGCGATTTTTTGGTAGTTGACCGTTCGCTCAAAATTGAAAACAATCAGATTATTGTCGTCGAACAGGACGGCGAACTGGTCGTCCGCCGTTTCAAAAACGCCAACAACCAAATCTGCCTGATGCCGGAAAATGAGAAATACCGGCCGGTATTTCTCCGCAGCCCCGAAAATCTCGTCATCTGGGGAAGCGTTTCCGCCGTTTTCAGAAAACTTTAAGACCGTCGCCGATGTATGCTCTCATCGATTGCGACAACTTCTTTGTCTCCTGCGAACGGATATTCCAGCCCAGGCTCAAAGGCCGTCCGGTTGTTGTGCTTTCCAACAACGACGGATGTGTGGTCGCCCGTTCTTACGAGGCCAAAGATCTCGGCATTCCGATGGGCATACCCTTTTTCAAAATTGAAAATATGTTCAAATCGGCCGGCGGAATAGCCCTGTCGTCAAATTACGAACTTTACGCCGACATCTCCCGCCGGATTATGTCGCTGATTCGTCAGGAGTTCGGCAATTTGGAAATTTATTCCATCGACGAAGCCTTTGTAAGGCTGCCGGACAATACCGCTTTAGGCCGCACCGCCGCCGATTTTCACGACAAAATACTCCGATACGTCGGCGTTTCGGTTTCCATCGGCATCGCCCCCACCAAAACCTTATGCAAAATTGCCGGAGAATACGCCAAAAAGCACCGCAAAATTTATATACTTAACAATAAGGAACTCATTTCCGCACACTTACAACGACTTGACGTCGCAGACATCTGGGGCATCGGCCATCATACGGCCCGCAAACTGAACTTCATCGGCATTTTCACCGGCGAAGAACTGCGCACGGCACCGCTGAAAATGCTGCGCGCAGCTTTCGGCATTAACCTTGAAAAAACCGCCCTGGAGCTGAACGGACGCGCCTGCCTGGACATATCGGAAGAAGAAAACAGCAAATCCATAATCTGTTCGCGCAGTTTTGAAACCGAAATTTCCACCCCCGAACGTCTGGAACAAATCATTGCCGAATTTGTAGACAGCGCCTGCCTGCGTCTGCGCCAAAAAAACGCCGTCGCCGGCGGCATCTGCGTTTATATATCGTCCAACCGCTTTAACCCCAAACATATACAATATCAAAATTCGACAGTCATAAACCTTGAAACGCCCGGCAACAACACCGCCCGCTTTCTGCACGCCATGCATTTGGGATTGCGGCAGATTTTCCGCCCCGGAATCTTATACAAACGCGCCGGCATCACGCTGCTCGGATTACAAAAGGACAACACTCTGCAGCCGGACTTGCTGTCTCCGACGCCTCAAAATGACAAAGAACGCAGCCTGATGCGCGCTTTTGACGCCATCAATGCCAAACTCGGCCGCAAAAGCATCTATTTCGGCATCCAGGCTTCGGGAATCAAACATTATATCCGCCGGCGGCTGAAATCCTCGTCTTATACCACATCTTGGGACGGTTTGGCAGTCGTCAGATAGCCTTTCCGAGCTTTTTCCGGCAGAAAAACCAATCCTGACAATCCATTGCACCCTCTTCTTCCGCGCCTTCTCTTTTCTTCAGGTCACTCATGGTTGACGGCGCCGCAACCAGCACTTCGTCTCCGGGTTCCCAGTCCGCGGGCGTTGACACGCCGAATTTGTCGGTTGTCTGCAAAGCCAGAAGCAGGCGCTTAATCTCTTCAAAATTTCTGCCGTTGGAAAGCGGATAATAAATCAGCGCCCGAACCCTATGCGCGGGATCAATAAAGAACACCGCCCTTACGGCCTTGGTATCGCTGGAAGACGGCTGTATCATACCGTATTTTCGCGCTACGTCCATTTTCACGTCCGCCACAATCGGAAAATCTATCGGCTGGCCGTTATAACGATGATAACGGATTTTTTCCTGAATGTTTTTCAGCCACGCCACATGCGCGCAGATACTGTCTACCGAAATTCCGATCAGTTCCGTATTCAAAGCCCGAAATTCGCCGGCCAAAGCGCCGAAAGTCGCTATTTCCGAAGTGCATACCGGCGTAAAATCAGCCGGATGAGAAAATAAAATCACCCACTTGCCTTCATAGTCTTCGGGAAATTTCACAATTCCCTGAGTGGAATCGGCAACAAAAGAAGGCGCCTCTTCGCCGATCAGCGGTATCGCGCCGCACGCGCACTCCGCCCTTGCATTATTGTCCGTCATCAAACTTTCTCCTCACAATCTGTTTGAATCTGATATAAACCGAGTGTCTATCGTTTCAAGCGGTTAAAGAAATTTAAATATTTCAAGCCTATAGTATTTAGGATATATCACTATTATATATCTCCTAAAAACAAGGAGCGGAAATGAAGCTTGAAATATTGCTGGGAATAGCCGGATTCTTACTTTTGCTGTGCGTATTTGCCAATAAAATATCCGACAAATACGGCATCCCGTCGCTGTTGATTTTTCTGGCCATGGGGATGCTGGCCGGCTCCGACGGCATCGGCGGCATCAATTTTCAAAACTCCCGTTTGGCCAACTACATTGGTACTGTCGCCCTGATTTTCATTCTTTTTTCCGGCGGACTGGATACCAAATGGACCAGCATCCGCCCTATCATCGGCCGGGGCTCGGTCTTATCCACCCTCGGCGTATTTTTAACCGCGCTGTTCTTATTTTTAACCGTTCACTACATTATGCGGCTGCCGTTTGAAATTTCCGTTCTGCTCGGCGTAATTGTTTCTTCAACCGACGCTCCGGCCGTTTTTTCAGTTTTAAGGTCACAAAACATGCGCCTCAAAGACCACCTGAAATCCCTCCTCGAATTTGAATCCGGCAGCAACGATCCCATGGCGGTGTTTCTGTCCATGGGCGCCATTGCCATGCTGAGTTCACCGCAGTTCAGCCTCAGCGAATTTATAACGATGTTTATTCTGCAAATGAGTCTGGGTATAGCTTTGGGTATTGCTTTCGGTCATGCCGGCGCCCTGTTTCTCAAAAGATGGTCTCTGCCTTATCAGGGACTTTATCCGGTCTACGGTCTGGCCGTCATTCTGCTGACTTTCAGCATCACCCAGCTCATCGGCGGCAACGGCTTTCTGGCCGTTTACCTCTGCGGCATCGTCATGGGCAACAGCCCTTTCATTTACCGCCGCCAGTTTATCAAGTTCAATGACGCCTTAGCCTGGATTATGCAGATAAGCATGTTCCTTATTCTTGGTCTTTTGGTTAACCCCAGTGAACTCGGCAGCGTCATGCTGGTCAGCTTCGGCTGCACCCTGATGCTGATGTTTGTTGCCAGACCGGTTGCCGTATACATCAGCCTCACCGGCAGTGACTTTAACAACCGCGAAAAAATACTCATCAGCTGGGCCGGACTCAAAGGCGCCGTACCGATTATTTTGGCGACATACCCGCTGATGGAAGGTTTCCCTAACTCGCAGTTCCTGTTCAACCTCATTTTCTTCCTGGTAATAATTTCTGTCATTTTGCAGGGAAAAAGCCTGCCCCTGATTGCCAAAAAGTTGAATCTTGAAAAATAACGGCGGCCCACTACCTCTTGGACAGGGAGGAGCCGATGAATAAAAATTTTTACATTTTCCGTCACGGAGAAAGCACTTTCAATCTGGCCGGTCGGGTTCAGGGATGCACGGATATGTCCGTTCTGACTGCCAAAGGACGCCGTCAGGCGGCCGACACTGCCGAGATTCTGAAAAACCGTAACATTGAGATCATTATATCCAGTCCGCTCAAAAGAGCCGTTGAAACCGGAAACATCGTCGCCGAAAAAATCCATGTTCCCCTGAACATAGACCGGCGCTTTACCGAAGTTAACATTGGCATCATCGAAGGACTGCTGTATGACGAAGTGTTGGAAAAATACGGCGAACTTTACAATCGCTGGCGCAACGCTGACTGCGAAGACGAAACGTTCTGCTTTCCCGGCGGAGAAAGCAAACAGACCGTCCGCAAGCGCATTTTTGAAGCCCTGAACCACTATGCCGAACAGACAGACTACCGCAATATTGCCGTCTCCGGCCACGGCATTATCCTAAAACAGTCGCTCAAGGCTTTGGGAACCGAAATAGACGACATTCCCAACGGCAGCGTCATTCATCTGCAATACAACAACGCCCATTGGCAAACCGACGGCATTATTTATCATTGACTTGAAGTTTTGCCGTCGTAAACTATTTCATATTATAGTATAATTGCGGAGAAAATAATGAATTTTTTCAATAAAAAAAGTTTTTTTCACATTCTTTTGGGAAATTTTAATCTCTGCTTCTTCGTAAGTCTGGTTATTTTGTCCCTTTTGCCCAATCCTGAAATATTCATGCACAAATACCCGGCGCAAAAATGGTTTTTATATCTGGTTATTCCCGCAATCAACGGCATGCTGACAACCCTCATATCCTTGGGCCTAAACCGTTACTTTGCCAAAAAGAACTATACCCGTAAATATTACACCCAGGACACCCACTCTCTAATTCAGGTTTCCTTTCTGGCCGGATTTTCAAGCTTGTACCTGTCTTTTTCCAACCTCGGAACACTGCTGATCAGCCTCAGCATTATTTATATTGCCTTTTTGAACGTACGCGACTTTGCCGGCCGGATAACCGCACTGTTGGAACCCGACAAAAAAGCCTCGGCAGAAGACTTGTCCGAATTTGCCAATTTCTTCATCAGTCTCATTATAACTTTTACCGTCGTGAACTTGTCGATAAATATGCTGCATACAAGCTTCAGCACGTCACAGGCCTTCAACTTTGCTTCCGGAATCAAAGGAATTTTTGACGCCCTTTATTTCAGCATTATCACCATGACCACTGTCGGATACGGTCATATCATACCCAGCACGGTCATTGCCAGAATCGCCGTCAGTTTCGAATGTCTTACCAGTTACATTATGTTAGGCATTATGATCGGCATTATCGGGCGCGGAATTAACTTTGGCAAAAATAACTAAAAACTTGCAATAATCTCAGAACATTTTTATCTCCCCGCCAAAAGTTCGACAAACGCACGGCTGTTAAACACATAATATTTTGTGTTTTATATGACGTTTTTGTGAAAATTACCATTCCGATGGTAATTTATTGTTATATTTCTTTGCGACGTGTGACATAATATACCCAAGCTTTAGTTCTAATTATTTATGAAGTGCATTATGTCTTGCTTTCGCAAAATGTTGTATCTGTCCGCTTCCGTCATTATTTTGACCCAGGCTTCCGAAACATTAGCTAATCCTGATATAGGCAGCCTCTACCCCACTCTAACATCACACTCCTTAGAGCTAAAGCCTCACAATTCCTTTCTGCTGGCGCGTGCCATTTTCCTGCCAGACACCAAAGACGACCTCGGCTTCTCCAGGCGCGATACCGGCGGCGCCGACATTAACCGCGGCGATCCCTGCAAGGGTTATACCTTATTCTCCTGTCCCACGCACGGAAAATGCAGTTCCTGCATGATTAATACCAATAAGAAAAAACTCGATGCATGCTCTTCCCCTTATCTTGTCTCCGGAAACAGCTGCGTCTGCCCTCAAACCGTCTCGCTGACCTATGCTAACGACAAATGCACCCAATACTGCGACGGTAAGTGCATCAAAAAAACCTGTGACAAAACCCCGAACCAGACCGGATGTACCAACGGTTCCAAAGCCTGTGACGACGGATGCGGCGGAACTGCCAGACAATGCTGCGTCCCCTGTACCGACAAGATAACCTCAAAACCTGCCAATTCAAACTATACCTATTCCACCTGCGTTGACGGCGAAGGTTCTCATCAGATCCAAACCGGCTGGGCCTGTATTTCGGGTTACCACACCAAAGACAGCGGCTGTGAAAAAGACTGCAACGCCACAAACTGTTCCGGATACGCTTTAACGTCTTGTCCGGCCAATGCCGTATGCGACAAATGTACCAGAACTGCCCTCAATTGCTCTACCGACGGCACTAAATATAAGCTCAACTCTTGCAATTCTGGATATTACTTAAGCGGAAACTCTTGCTATCCGGGTTGTCCGACCGGAAAAGTAGATACTGACACTTATTGGTGCGGATTTCTTAAATTTTGGAATTAAAACAATCATATTATTAAAATTAAAGGAGGAAAAAATGAAAAAAAACTTTTTAACAATAACCGCTGTATCTCTTGCTTTGGCAATCAGCAGCATTTCTACAGCTACTGCAGAATGCGTCACTCCACCGGACTGCTCCGGTTTGGGATATACCTTAAATGCCCCCAAAGGACCGGGCTGGGTTTGCACCGCCTGCCCTTTCAACCCCGCAAAATTTTCATGCACAGCTAAGCCATGCCCCGCAGGATCTTCCACTTCACAACCGGCAAAACAAATAGTAAATAGAGCAACAACAATCTACTATTGCACCGTCGGCTGGAACGGCGACTCTCCCTGCCGCTCAACCTCACCAACCAGTAATAACTCTAGACATGATTGTAGCGGAAATTATAATGAATAAATCTTAATCATATTATACCCCATGATTTTTATCAAAAAACCGCCGACAACAATCGGCGGTTTTTATAAAAAGCATCTTGTAAAAACTAGAAGCCTTCAGTATCTAAGCGTTTCCGAAGCTGCTTGCGGGCACGTCTGACGGCTTCAGCCTGACGACGAGCCTTTTTCTCGGAAGCTTTCTCATGACAACGACGCAGTTTCATTTCACGGAAGATACCTTCTCTCTGCATCTTTTTCTTCAAAACCTTCAAAGACTGAGCAACGTCATTACCGATAACAGTAACTTGAACCACTTAAATCACCCCTTTTCAATATTCGCTAAAGGTTACATACAAAATTGAGCTGAAAACTCAAAGCTTGTTTAACATATTGTTTTTTATTTAGCAACACAAAATTTATGCTTTACTAAGCAATAATGTTAGGCATAATTCTGGCTTCCACGCTCTTGATTTTGCTTTTAAGACCGCAGCGTTGAGAATTAAGTTGCTTTGCCTGGAAAAAATCGATAGTTTTATTTCTTGAAACCAAATGCTTAATATCAGAGCAGACGCGGCGTTCTTCGAGTTTCAACTCACAAAGCTGATGCTGCAATTTGCTCATATTATTTTGATTATACATAAAACAAAACCCCTTTATTATAAAAAAAACGATGATAAAAAAAATTTTTTGCTGGAAATTATTCCTCAAAATTTGTATTAGTATACAACAAAATGAGATAATATGCAATAAAAAACGAAAAAATATGGAGTTATATATATAATGAGTAAAAAAAGAATTGGTATTCTCACCAGCGGCGGCGACTGTGCCGGCCTTAACGCCGTTATCAGCGCGGTTGTCGAAGCAGCCTCGAAAAAAGGCTGGGAAATTTACGGAATCCACAACGGAACTGACGGCATTACCGAAACCCCGCACAGTTACGAAGTTCTGACCGTTCACAATTTCTCAGATTCTCCGTGGCCGAGATTGAGCGGCTCATACCTGGGCTCTCTGAACAAAGGCGTCAAGATGGAATCGCTGGAGACCATGACCAAAAAGTTTGCTCAGGGCGTAAAAGATCTGGGGCTGGACGCCATCGTCGTTGTCGGCGGCGACGGCAGTATGAACATTGTCTCCAACTACTGCAAAGGCACTGACGTTCAGGTTGTCGGCATTCCTAAAACCATCGACAACGACACCCCGATTACCGAATTTTCCGTCGGTTTCCAGTCTGCCGTACAAGTCTGCACCAAAGCCATTGACGACTTGAACCTTACCGCCCGCTCTCATAACCGCGCGCTGATTGTTGAAGTTATGGGCCGCGATGCCGGACATCTGGCCATGCATTCGGCTTTGGCCGGTGCCGCTGACGTCTGCCTCGTCCCGGAAATTCCCTACAGCTTGGACGGTATCGTCAACAAGCTGAAAGAAATCAAAGCCGGCGGACGCAACCATGCCATTATCGTTGTCTCGGAAGGCATCAAAACCGAAAGCGGCGAACATCTGTCCAACAAGAAAAATATGGTTGGCGAGGCCGTTTACGGCGGCATTGCCCAGTATCTGAACGAAGAACTG
>CALXRQ010000030.1 GCA_944390895.1 uncultured Alphaproteobacteria bacterium | reverse complement strand
CAGTTTTTTTCAACTGTGATATATTTTTATAAAACCGTGATTATATTGATATTTATTAATGAAAATTTATATATTTACGGTTAATCATTTACTTGATTTCAGTTTTAGGAGGAAATTTCCGATGATGAAAAGTTTTACTTTGGCTCTGCTCCTTTCCGCTGCGGTCGTGTCCGGTGTCCGGGCTCAGGTTACCGATACGGAGGACAATACCGTGACTTACAACAATTGCGTAGATCTTGCTGATGGCAGTATTATGAAACTGACGGAATGTACGGTTCAGGAAACGCGCCGTATTTACAAACTGGTGCAGGAAAAATACAAAGAATTGGCTGCCATCAGCTATTTCAGCCGATGGAATGCCGGAAGCGGTTCCGTTAACAGCAATATGCAGAAGCTTCTGACCGACTGGGTTAACTATCGGGATCTGTATTGCTCTCTCTACGGTTATGCTTATTCTCAGGGCGAAGGTACCATTACGCCGCTTAACGAGGCTGAATGCAGTCTTGAACTGACCAAGAGCCACAACAAGGATATGGATGCTATTATTACGCTTTATAAAGAAAATTCGGATTCATAAGTCCAAGTCGAGATAAAAGCAGCTGCCGCGGCCGAAACGGGACGTTACGCCAACGTCGGCGCCGATAACGGCAGCCGTTTTTTTTACGATTGTCAGTCCCAATCCCGAACCTTTCTTTTTGTTGTCGGGAATTTTGTTGCTTTGGTAGAATTCTTTAAACACGGCAGAAATTTCGTCTTCGGCAATCCCTGCCCCGTTATCGGCAACCATTATCCGCAGTTTTTTGTTATGTATCCGGCAGCCGGCCAGTATTTTGCTGCGGGTGTATTTGAATGCGTTGCTCAGAAAATTGCGCAGAATCCTTTCAATCAATATCGGGTCGCTGTAGACCATGCGGCAGCAGGATGCCTTTTTCAGAATGATTCCCTTTTCCTGAACCAAAGCCTGATATTCCTGCAAGATGTTGTCAACCATGCGGCCGAGATTAAAAAATATCTTATGCGCTTTGATGCCGCCGGCTTCAAGTTTTGAAATATCCAGCAGATTGTCCATCAGAGTTCGCAGGTTGCGCGTTGAAGCGTCTATCTTATCAACAATCTCTTTTTGTTCGGGGCTCAGTTGTTCTTCAGTCAGCGCGTTTACAAAAATGGCCAGAGCCTGCAAAGGCTGTCTCAAATCATGGCTGGCCTGAGCCAGAAAATATGATTTGGCGCGGTTTGAGCGTTCGGCTTCTTTTTGGGCGGCTTCCAGTTTCCTCTGAATATTCAGCAATTCGGTAAGATCCTGAAACGTTCCGGCAATTTTGTCTTTTTGCCGGTGAAGCAGGTCGGCGCGGAACCAGCAGTCGATGATTTCGCCTTCCTTTCTTTTAATGCGCACCGTTCCTTCCACCGGGCGGCCGCTGATCAGCAGATCACGCAGCTTTTGTTTGTAGACGGGAAGATCTTCGGGAAGTATTCCCTTTTTTATGATATTGTTTTTGGCGGAGGTTTTGGCGGCGTCGATGTTAAAAATTCTGAACATTTCGGCAGACCAAAAGATTTTTTTAGACTTGAGGTCTACTTCCCAGTAGCCGAGTTTGGCGGTTTTTTCGGCAAATTTCAGCCGGGCGGACTGTTCATCCAGTATCAAGGAAATTTCGCTGCGTTCGGTAATGTCTTCAATGCAAATCAGAGTATTTTCGCGCCGGGGGTGGATATAAAAGTTATAAATGCGGGAAGCCTGTCGGAGCTGAAAGGTTTCGGACGCGCTGCGGGAAACCGCCAGCTTCAGTTCTTTTCTTATCCGGGCCGCATTCTGCGGTTCAAAAAAATCCGCAAAATACCTTCCCTTTGGCATTTTTTCTCCGAAAAGGTGTTTGCAGCGGCGGTTGCAAAACTCTATCCGTCCGTCGACGCCGCATATCAAGAGAATGTCCGTTGATATGTCGGCTAAGTCTTTTAATTGGCTGTCTGTTTCTCTCATCTGTCTGTTTGCTAACGTATATTATAGTTCAGCAGCCGGGCTCCGATTTCCGGACGTATTTTGAAAATCCATCCCTGATAGAGAAAGCTGCTGTCTTTGATATAATCGCTGGCAAGCTTGGTTGGAAGAGTATTGCTTGATAAATTTATTCTGATCCAGAATTCATCATCCTTTTGGTACAGTTCAATTCCGTAAATCAGGCCGGAAAACATAAATAATGCAACCACCCGGTCCGGATCTGCGTTTTTGAACTCCGAAACCTCGTAATCGGCGACTTCAATCAATTTGAGGTCGGCAAAAGGATTGAGCAACGGCGAAAGATCGGTTTTTTCGCGGCGTACATTATAAAAAGAATCGCCTTCCTGCGGCTTGAAAGCCATTTGCTGTCCCGTTTCCGACTGCAAAATTATGGTTTCTATATCATTCTGCGCAATCTGCAAAAGAGGCTGTTGCAGCCAGTCATGCGTTTTTCGCGGAAGGTCGAAACCGCCGGAAACCATCATGGCATAATCACTGCCGGCCCGTCTGGCATATTGCAGGCCGTTTTTGGAGCTGCCGATAATGACATCGTCAATCAGGCGGCCCTGCCTGTCATAGGTTTTGATTTCGGTACCGTTGCCGCCGGGAGCATCAACTCCGGGCCGCGGCTGCTCCAACTGCATGTCAGGCGTGATGTTGTGGATAACGGTTTCCGTTTTGGCCGAGTTTATCGAATAAAGCAAGGCGTTGCTTATGACCAGCCCCGCATAATAGTTGTCGGCTTGCGGAATCCGCCAGTATTTGCCGTCAAGGAGCAATGTTTTTTCCGAAGCGGAATCCGTGATGAGAATCTTGTTAACGTTCAAAGCCTGGTCGTAAGTTTTGGAAAAAAGAAGCGCTTCCGTTTCCACATATTGCCGGGGTTGGCGGCTGTCGATGACGCTCAGGGCGAATATTGCCGAAAGCAGCGCGAACAATGCTGCAAAGATCAGTGTCTTGTTATTCATTTATCAGCCTCTTTATTTTTTGTTTGCGGCGGCGGTTAAAGACCTTGGTGCCGATAACGACAATCAGGATAATAACGAGCGGAATGGTCACCGTATTATGAAAAATAACGGCATTGACTTTGTCTTCCTGGATCATTTTCAAAATATATTCAAAATGCTTGAGCTCTTCCCTGATGGCGAGGATGCTCCGGTTAAGGTTTTCCAGTTCTTTGATGTTGCCGATGCTCAGATTGATTTTCTGCGAACGAATGTCGGCATTGAACTGCTCCAGCCTTTTTTGAGCCAAAACCAGCCTTTTTTCCAGATCGTTGTATTGTTTGGCATATTTGCCGAAGATGCGGTTGTAGAGTTGTTCTCCGGCCGATTGATCCGTGTTGTAGAGATAGTTCGGCGCAATGCCGAGCATCAGTTCGTTTCCGCTTAAGAAATCCACCGCGTTCAGCAGAAAATCCGCATTACTTGCGGACGGAATCAGGTCATATACGGAGGCCTGTTCGTCATAGACGGTGTCGTTCCAGGTGTCGTTGTCCAAAAAATCGGTGTCGGCAATGACAATGACCTGAGATTTTTCAATGGAACCGATGATGAACGGCAGCATGTCCCGTGCCTGCGGCGTTCCCTGAATGATGTTGTCTTCAAAAAGAGATTCAAACCAGCCTTCAACCAAATATCCCAGAACAAAGGACTTCCGCTCCGATTTGAGGCCGGCATTGATGCTCTCGGGCGAAGCAAAACGAGCCAGCGATGCGTTGACGGAGCCGGCCTGTTCCGAAGTACGGAACAGCGGCGTATATACGGCGGTTTCCTTGGTATCCAGCTCCAAACTGCCGGGACTGCGGAATTTTAACTTCAAGATGCCGGAAACAAAAGGCAAGCCGGTGTCGGCATATTGCGGAGAAAGTTCAAAATGAGTAACATTGCCGCCGTTTTTGATTTGTTTGTAATCGTAACTGAGCTGAGCGTCGCCGATGACGGTTTCGTGGTTATAAACCAGGCCCAGATTTTTAAGAATCGGCTCTATTCCGTTTTTATAGAGGTTGCCGGAAGGGTTTTGCCGAACGGCAAGTTCGGAATAAGGGTCGGTCAGAATGATGAGTTTTCCGCCGCGGAGAATGTACTGATCCAAGGCATAGGTCATGGAAGGAGAAACGCGCTGCGGGTTAAACGCAATTAAAACATCGACGTCCATGGGGATTTCCAGTTCATCTTTGCCGATCTTGACAACATCGTAATCATTGCGAAGCTGTTTTAAGAAAAGCATATCGTCTTTCAGCGGCGTGGCAAAACTGACAATGCCGACGGTTTGTTTTTTGAAACCGCCGCCAAGCTTGGCAAAGACACGAGCCAGATCATATTCCGCGTAATTCTGCCGCTGAACCGAAAAATAAGGAATAGTATGTTTTTCTCCCCGTTCATTGATGAAAGAGGCGCCGAAATACATGTCCGCGTCTGCGGTCACATTCGGGAAAGGACGAATGCGATTGCGTCTGGCTTCTTTTTCAACAGTAGAATAAGGCTGCGGATTTTTGACGGTAATGTTGATTTTTCCACCGGCAGCGGATTGAAATTTTTCAAGTATGCGCAAGATATGCTGACTGTGCGCTCCCAAAGAGGGATATTCATCGCCGAGGTTTTCGGACATATACAGCGTTACGTTGACGGGATACTGCATTTTTTTTATGTTTTCAACGGCTTGCGCATTATCGGCGTAACGGTGAAACGAAGTGAAGTCTTTCTTATGACTGCCGAAAACCAGTCCGGAACCGATTTGAAGCAGCGCAAAAGAAATGGCCAGCAGCACGATTAAAACGAAAAGTTTATAATTTTTGGCTTTTGACATCAATGTTTCTCCTAGCCTTTTTTATATTCGATACTGACGACGTTGAGCCACAGGGACAAGAATACGGCACTGAAATAATAAATCAGATTGTCCATACTGACCTGTCCCGAAACCATATCCTGAAAGTGTTTGTCAAAATTCAGCGCCTGCATGATGCCCGAAAGGACGCTTCCGTCAGCAGGCAGCAGACGTATAAGAGGGCTGAAATTGACACCGATGACGCCCCAGATAATGAAAAGCGTCAGTATATATGCGGTTACCGGCGAACTGTTGAACGAAGAAATCATACAGCCGGCAGCGCAGAACATACCAGCCATCAGAATACAGGCAACATAGGCGCAAAGTATGTTCATATTGTCAAGCGCAAATTCCGCATTCATATAAATCCAGAACGGAACCGTTGACAAAAGCATTACGAAAGCAAAGCTCCAGGCGGCGAGAAATTTGGCGAAGACAACCGCCGTCAGGGAAACGGGCTGCGTTAAAATAAACTCAATGGAACCGGATTTTCTTTCCTCCGCCCACAGACGCATGGTCAGAGCCGGGGTTACAATCAGAAAAATATAAGGCTGAAAGTAAAAAAACGAAAACAGATCAAAATTGCCTACTTCGAAAAAATTGCCGAGGTAAAATGCGGCAAACATCGAAAGCAGCAGGTATACGGCCAGCATAATGCTGCCGAGGCCTGTATTGAAGTATGCAAAGAATTCTCTGCGGAAAATGGGGCTGATTTGTTTAAACATGGCGACTACCTGTCTTCGCTGGTGATTTTCAGAAATGCGGTTTCAATGTCGTTTTCGGGGAAGAGGGTTTTCAGTTCGTCAGGCGTGGTGTTTTTGACGAGTTTTCCCCGATTGAGCAGAATCACCCGGTTGGACAGCGCCTCGACCTCTTCCATAATGTGCGTTGAGACAATGATGATGTGGTTTTTGCCGTATTCGCGGATGAAACTGCGGGTGCTGAACTTTTGTCCGGGGTCAAGGCCTTCGGTCGGTTCGTCGAGAATGAGGATTTCCGGCTTGTGAATCATGGCTGCGGCAATCCCTACCCGACGTTTGAAGCCTTTGGAAAGACTGTCTATCTTTTGATTGACGACTTCTTCCAGATCCAGACTGGCAAGAGTTTCTCTGAGGTTGTCGACAAATTTTGTTCCGGTGATGCCGCGCAAGGCCGCGCAAAACTCAATGAAGTCGAAAACGCTCATATCGTTGTAGAGGAATCCGGTTTCGGAAACATAGCCGATGCGTTTCAGGCACTCCAGGCGATGCTTTTTAATGTCTTGTCCGAAGATATCCACTTCGCCGGCCGTCGGGTCGACATAGCCGGTCATCATCCGCATAAGGGTGGTTTTTCCGGCGCCGTTGGGGCCGAGAAGAGAAACGACCTCCCCTTTGGAAATACAAAAGTTTACATTGTCAACAGCTTTGATTTCGCCATAATTTTTGCACAAGTTTTTTACTGTAATCATTTTATAAATATATCCGGTTTTCTCTCTTTAATTAATATCATATTAGAGATTTTTTTTTAAATTTTAACAATTATTTTCATTTTTCAAAATGATTGGTGACAAAATATTTATTTTACATTATTTATATACTAACGATAAGGTTTATTTTTGGAGTTATAATGATAGAGGAAACATACTCGAGAGAGGAATCTAAATATCTGAAAGTGGGCATCTATGCCGCAGCGGCAATTGCGCTTTTTACGGCTTATTACGTAACCCACAAGGACAGTATGTCTCATAAAGACAACGGAACCTATTATACGGTCGATGCCCGGTTTAACCGTACGGACGGCTTGCTTGTCGGTGACAGGGTGCGCATGGCCGGCATGGATATCGGCCGTGTCGTCGGAGCTAAACTGGATGACAATTTTAAGGCAATTATGACGCTGGACATCAAAGACGGAATACATATTCCCGACGACAGCAGCGCTTCTATTGTCAGTTCGGGACTGATGGGGGCAAAATATATCGAAATCGAACCCGGCGGTTCCGAAGACTTTATCCCCAAGGGGGGAGAGTTTTCCTATACTCAGGATGCCATGGTGCTGGAAGAGCTTTTGGACCGCATTGTCAGCATGGGAAAAGCCAACCGCAAGAAAAGCTGTGCCGAGTGCGCCGCTAAAGCTAAGCAAGAAAATAAATAAGGAGAGTTTGATGAATAAAAAACCAGTAGAAACAATAATGGGCATTATTGTACTTTTAGTTGCGGCATTTTTCCTGTTTTTTGCCTACAAGGTTTCGGATTTGCAAGTAGTCAAAGGCTATGACGTTACCGCCAGATTTTTGAAAGTCGGCGGTCTTAACGTCGGTTCGGACGTCCGAATCAACGGCATCAAGGTCGGTTCCGTCATCGGGCTGGAACTGGACAATGAAGACTATATTGCCAACATTACCATGAGCATTCTGCCCAATGTGAAGCTGCCGGCTGACAGTTCGGCCGCAATCGTCGGCGACGGTCTGATGGGTGACAAATTTATCAAGATTGAACCGGGTAAGGCCTCTGAGATGCTCAAAGGCGGCGATTCAATTGCCAAGACCAAAGATTTCAAAACGCTCGAAGACATGGTCGGCGAAATCATTTTCATGGTGACGGATGATGGATCTAAAGATTCTGAATAAACTTCTGGCCGGGACGGCAATCTGCGGCATTTTGTTCGGAAGCGCCGTTCAGGCGAAGGAAATTGACGCCAATACGGCGCAAATGCAGGCCATGGACAAGATTACCGGCAAAGTCAGCGTGATTGAGGTGCCGGTTAATGGAGATGTTAAGTTTGGAAGTTTTTCCATAGTGGTCAGAGCCTGCAAAACCAGACCGCCCGAAGAAACGCCGGAAAATTTTGCTTTTGTGGACGTGGTTGACAATTATGCTTCGGAAAATCCGGTTAATATTTTCCGCGGCTGGATGATGTCTTCCACCCCGGGGCTTAATTCGGTCAAGCATCCGATTTATGACGTGTGGCTGCTTAAATGCATTGATACAAACGTTGACAGCTCAAAGCTGCTGTCTCCGCAGGCGCTGAAAGACCGGGACGGCATCGTCCAATCCAAAGATGAAGAAGTCAAAGAAATTTCGGTTCCGGCCAAGACGGCAGATAAAGTTTCGGAACAGACGACTCTGAATGAAGCGCCGGTATCGAATCCGGTTGTTGCTCAGGAAGCTCAAACTGTTTCAGAACAGTCGTCCGCGGTTGACGAAACGGCAAACATTCCGCTTCAGCCGGAAGTTTCGGAACCGCAAGCTCCACAGCTTATGCCGAATGAAGCTGACAGCATTAACGAAGACGGTGCGCCCAAATCATTGCTGAACATTTCAAACAACAAGCCGGCGGCAAAGGAAGCCGTTTTGCCTGAGGCCGAAGCGGTTTTGGAGCAGGCGCATCCCGCAACGGAAGAAAGTCCCGCAGGTGTTTCTCCGGTTTCAGAAAATCCAAACAAAGCCGAAGATGTCGCAACGGGCATTTCGGACACTCTTCAGGATAAAGCCAGACAGCATCTTCCGGTTACGCTGGATGAAAATAATCAACTGATTGATTTTGAAGAAGACGAGGAAGACGAAAATCTTTTGGATCTTCCGGAAAGCCTGAAGACCGAATAAAAAACTTTTGTGTGGTTTGAACGAGAACGCGCGCCCTGCCCGCGTTCTTTTTTTTACGAAAACCGGCCGGGGTTATTTGCGCCAGAAGTTTCTGGTGAAGACGATCAGAATGGTTAAAACTTCCAGACGTCCGAGCAACATGGCAAAAGCGCAGACATATTTGGCAAAGTCAGAAAATGACGAAAAGTTTCCGGACGGACCGACTATTTTTCCGACGCCGGGTCCGGAATTGGTTATGCAGCCGACAATGCCGCTGAAAGCGGTGGTAAAGTCGACACCGGTTACGGCGACAAGCATTGTCAACAGGATCGTACTGAAAGAAAAAGCCGAAACAAACACAAATACAGAGGAGATAATGCCGTAATCGACATTTAAATTGCCGATTTTAACAAAAATTATGCGATTGGGTTCAGTCAGATTAACCAGCGATTTTTTCAAAAAGGCGATGATAACCTGCCAGCGGAAGATTTTTATGGAACCGCTGGTAGATCCCGTACAGCCGCCCGTCAGAGCAAAAATGATGAACATTGTCTGGGCGAAAAGTCCCCATTGTCCGTAATCCGTTGAGGCAAAACCGGTGCTGGTGGTGATTGAAACCACATTGAAGGCAGAGTAGCGCAAAGACTGCCAAAAACCGTATTTTCCGCTCCAAGTCAGCCAGACAGCCATCAGCAGAATGTAAAAAGTCAGCGTTTTGAGAAAGAAACTGACCTGTTCGCTGCGGAACGAACGGGTAAAGTTGCGTTGCAGCAATATCAAGTAGTAGGTCAGCGGAACCGAGCCGGAAATCATACTCAAAATTAAAATGATTTCAATCCACAGATTGTCATAGTATTCGATGGAATTGTTCTTGGTAGAAAAGCCGCCGGTCGAGACGGCCGACAGAGCGTGGTTGACGGCGTCGAATTTGTTCATGCCGGCCCAAAACAAGCCAATGGTTGACAGCGTAACCAAAATGACGTAAATAATGATGATCCTTTTGGCAATATAACTGATCTTGGGCATAAGTTTGTCGTTGAAATCTGAGTTTTCCCGTTGGAAAATCTGCATACCGCCAATTCCTAAAAAAGGCAGCAGCGCCACGGCAAAAATAACGATTCCGATACCGCCCAAGCCGTTGAGCAGAGAACGCCACAACAAGATGGCGTGATCCGAGTTGTCAACGTCAACCAAAATGGTGGACGCTGTTGAGGTTATGCCGGAGACAGCTTCAAATATGGCATCCGCCCAGTTTTGTGTTGTGCCCGACAACACGAACGGGAGCGCCGCCAACAAACAAATTGAAACCCAGATGATGACAGTCAGCAGATATCCCTGCCGGATACTGATTTTTTCGATTTTGGTACGATTGCCCAAGAACAGCGACATACCGATAAATATGGAAATGATGGAAGCCGTAATGAACGGCGACCAGTCGCTTTGTTTATAATACAGATCAATCCCTGCCGGAAAGAGCATAGCCAGCCCCAGAACGCTGATAAAATATCCGCTGATCATCAGAACCGGCTGCCACATTTTTTTACTCCCAAAGCTCGGCGGCTAATCTAATGCGACATTGCGCGAATAGCCTTTGTTAACCATCGTCAGGTTGATGTCTTCTCCGCCCAGAAAACAACGGAGCGTGCCTATTCCCTGATATGTATAGGCCTGAACAACGCAGCGAATGGTATTTTCGCCAATCATATTTCTCAAAAAGTTTTTGGCTTCAAGACCTTTCTGGGTGTTGGGATCTACATAAATGCCATGCATAAAATACGATTTGCCATTCATTTCTATTTCATTGGCATTGACAACCCGTGCCGTGCCGACAATTTCTTCTTTCTGCTCGACGTAGATCAGAGCCAGTTTTTTTCCGCTGTCGCCAGATCGAGACGCATTTGCGGCTGTTGTCGAAACAGGCTGTTCTGACGTTTTGAACTGAGGGTCTATCCGTTGGGCGTTTTTCAGCGCATCAATCGTTTCCAAATCCCCCTGAGCTTTTTCGAACATTTTACGGCGGATGTTCTGCGGATTGTTTTGGGGAATGTCGACCACCTGTTCAATCGGTTTGGAAGACGACAGACCGAGACTTTCAATATTGGGCATGGAAATGTTGATATTGTCCACCATCGGCATAATGGCCTGTGTCTTTTCGCTGATCGCGCTGCTCAGGGTGTCGGTGTTGTGTTTGATTTTGTTCCAGTACCACAGATGGACTTCCGCCGGCTTGGCTCCCATAAAGGTCGGCGCCAGATAGGCGACAATCAGTATCGGGATAAAAATTCCCGGACGCCGAATCGGAAAGGTGACAAAGAGGAACAGACGGTGCAACAGCTTGCCCAGTCCTCTTGTCTTTAAGCTTTTTTCTTTTTCTCTTCTGCTCATTTTGAACTTCCGTATTTTGCTTTCAGTTCTTCCACTCTTTCCGGCGTAATTCTTTCAAACAAGGCTTCGCCGACACTGAATTTTTGTCCGGGTTTGAGCGCGGAGATTTCTTTTTTGACGTTAAAACCGTTTAAAGACGGCATATTTTCGGCCCTCAGGCCCAAACGCTGCAACATACTTTCCGCAGTCTGCGGCATAACCGGAGCACTGAGGACGGCAAAAATGCGTATCAGGTTAATGCAGGTGCGCAATATGGCGGCGGCACGCTCCGGATTTTCCTTGATAACCGTCCAGGGTTCGGCGGCGGAAATATAGTTGTTTCCCTCCACCCAGATAGCGCGCAGTTCGTTCAGGGCTTTGCGGAATTCCAAATCTTTCATATATTTGATATAATCGTCGGTTCTTTCCTGCAGAACTTTGATCAGCGCAGTTTCAATTTCAGTATCTTCTCCGCCGGCCGGAACCTCCTCCCCGATTTTGGATGCGGTCATTTTCAAAACCCGGGAAACGAAGTTGCCGAGAACGCCGTTCAAATCTTTGTTGATGACGGAGGCAAAAAGCTCAAAGCTGAAAGACGCGTCTGAACCCTCGGGCGCATTTGACATCAGCCAGTAACGCCAGTAGTCGGCCGGATATTCTTTGACGGCGTCTTCGGCAAAAATGCCGCGTTTTTCTGATTTTGAGAACTTTCCGCCTTCAAAAGTCAGGTAGCTCATGCCTTTCAGATAATCAACCAGCGTCCAGTTTTCACCGGTACCGAGCAATGTGGCCGGAAACGAAATGGAATGGAAAGGAACATTGTCTTTGCCCATGAACTCGACGTAGTTTACGTCTTTGGCATCCAGCCACCAGTCTTTCCAGCTGCGAACAGAAGGATTCTGATCGGCCCATTGTTTGGTGATGCCGATGTAGCCGATCGGCGCATCAAACCATACGTAAAAAACTTTGTCTTCAAAACCGGGTTTGTTTACCGGGAAGCCCCATTTCAAATCGCGGGTAATGCAGCGTTCCTGCAAACCTTCCTTGAGCCATTTCTGAGCAATGGAATAAGCAACGTCGGGCCAGAACGGTTCTTTTGACCTGACCCATTCGGACAGGCGTTTTTCAAGCATCGGCAGCTTGAGAAACAGATGTCTGGTTTCTCTGATTTCCAGGTTGGTTGAACCGGATATGGTCGAACGCGGATTAATCAGTTCGGTCGGTTCCAGCACCTTGGTGCAGTTTTCGCACTGGTCGCCGCGAGCCTTGTCATAGCCGCAGTGCGGACAGGTGCCGGTTACATAGCGATCCGGCAGAAAGCGCCCGTCGTCAACCGAATATATCTGTTTGATGGTCTTTTCTTCAATACAGCCGTTTTTGTCAAGCTGTTCAAAAATATGATAGACCAGCTCCTGATTCTGCGGGCTGCTGGTGCGGCCGAAATAGTCAAAAGAAAGGTTAAAGGCGGCATAGGCCTCTTTGTGGCGGTTGTGATATTTGGTGCAGTATTCGCCGATATCCATGCCCTCTTTGGCTGCGCCGACTTCGGAGGGTGTGCCGTGTTCGTCGGTGCCGCAGATGTATAAAACCTCGTTACCCATCATTCGCATAAACCGCGCATAAACATCTGAGGGCAGCAGACAGCCGACCATGTGGCCAAGGTGCGGTACGCCGTTTACATACGGCAATGCGGAAGTAATCAGGGTTTTAGACATTATTGAATTCTCCAGTTTTATTATTTTTATTAATTTACGCAGGGATTTTACAACATTTCAGATAATTCTCAAGCAAAAATCTCATTTTAAACCATAGGAAATATTTTTGTCTATTTACATCCAAATATCGATATGATATAAGATATTCTGACTTTTTAAGAATATGGCGATAATTAACAATATTATAAACTTAAATACAGAAGTTATGGAAAAAACAAACATCTGGGGTGACGGTTTCATTAATCATGCAGATGAAATCGGTCACTATAATGTCTTTGGCCGCAATGTGCGGATTAATCCCCTGCACGACGGTCAGGAATATGCAAAAATAGGAAGTTTCTGCCATTTTGCGGACAATGTTGAAATCGGTTGGTGCTCCTGTATCGGGAACCACGTTACAATCGGTAAAAACGTCAGAATTTCAGACGATTGCAAAATCGGAAACAACGCGGTTATCGGAGACAACGTTATTCTGGGCAAAAACACCGTTGTCCGTGACGGCTGTGTCTTGGAGAAAGACGTCATTGTCGGTGACGATAACGAATTTTCTCAAGGATGCGTTATCGGGTACAGCGCTGAAAATTCCGAAAACGGCAGCCTGCGGATAGGCGACGGTAATTTTTTCGGTGCGCATTGCACCGTTTGCCGCGGGACAAAAACTTCGGGCAATGAAGAAACCGTCGTCGGAAACTTTGTCTTCTGCGGCAGCGGCGTCTTGCTTGCTCCTGGCTCTCGGATTGCGGCTGACGCGGAAATTCCCTATCACCCGCAGGAAAAATATTCGACGCATTTGCAAAACGGCGCGCAAATAGGCTTTGCTGCTGAAATCGCGGTCGGATGTACCATTGCCGAAGCGGCGGTTATCCGTCCGCATGTGAGGATCGGTGCCGGTTGTTATGTTTCTCCTTTAAGTCTGGCTGAAGCCGACATTGTTCCTTTTGCTCTGGTCAAAGGGGACAAAGTGGTCTTTTATCATCCGGTTTGTCTAGACAAGAACCTTGATTTTGGCACAACGGACGATGACATACTGGGACTGGTCGGCGAAATGGTGTTAAGGACTTCTCTGGCCGGCAACACCTATACGGCTCAAAGTGTCATTGAACGTTTTAAGGGGCGAGGACAATGGTATGACCGGGCATATAACGTCATAAAGTCTTTTTTGACCAAACATGACGATGAACGGATGCTGATGAAACCGATAGTTTGGTGACTGTTTCCGTAATTAAAAAAGAGTGCGGCTTTGGGCAGCACTCTTTTTTTCATTTTAAATGATAGCGTCGCGAATAACGCAGGCCGCATCTGCCCGATCCAAATCTACCGGGTCAAGTTTATACAGAAAACCCATGGCGTCAAAAGAATTGGCCGCCAGTTTTTCCGCCTCTTCCTTTTTTATTCCCCATTCGGAGAGTTTCAGATTATCAAGCCCGACAGCAGCTATCAAATCTTTAAGCGCGTCGATAAAAAGTTCGGGATTGTCGCCCTGACGTCCCATGGCTCTGGCTATATGAAGATATCTTTCCGTTACCTTTTCCCGATTTTTCTTCAAGAGATAACTGAAATACGGAACCGACAGCGCCACCAGTCCGGCACCGTGCGGAAGCTCGGGATAAAAGGCAGACAAGGCGTGCTCCATCGAATGTTCGGAAATGCAACTGGATATGCTTTCGACCATTCCGGCCTGCGTGCTGGCCCAGGCCATTTCCTCCCTGGCCTGCAGGTTGCTCCCGTCGGCAACGGCCTGCGGCAGAAACGTACTGATACGGCGAACGGAGTCCAGGGCATACATATCGCTCAGCGGCTGCGCAACGTTGGCCAGATAGCCTTCAACCGAATGAAAGAAAGCGTCCATTCCCTGATAAGCGGTTAATTTAGCGGGAACCGAAACCATCAGTTCCGGGTCAATGACTGCAAGTCTTGGAAAAGTTTCTTTAATGCCAAAACCGACCTTTTCGTTGACGGCGGTATTGGTGATAACCGTCCAGGGATCGGCTTCTGTTCCGGTACCGGCCGTGGTCGGAACGGCAATAACGGGCAAAACGTCTTCTCCCGGCTTTTTCAGACCTTTGACATAATCCCAATAGGTACCGGGATTTTTTACCATTAAGGCAATGGCCTTGGCCGAATCAATCGCAGAACCGCCGCCGAGACCAATGACAAAATCGCAGTTCTCGTTGCGGGCAAATTCCGCCGCCTGCATAACGTGAGTCTCAATCGGGTTGGGCAAAATCCGGTCAAAAACGACAGCCTCAATTCCCTGCTCTTTCAGGTAGCCTGCAACCCGGTCCAAATAGCCCAAATGACGCATGGATTTGCCGTTGGTGATGACAATCAACGCTTTCCGTCCCGGCAGATGCAGCCTGGAAAGCTCTTTGAGCCGGCCGCGTCCGAAAATCAGCCGGACAGGCATAAAATAATCAAAATGCATGACAAAGCTCCTTATATTACGTGTTGTACAATGCATTTGATATAAGAACGACTTATTTTTTATCAAGTAAGGAGACTGCCCGTTCCAAAGCCTGGATGTCAGACGAGAACAGATGAGGACGCAGCGCGGCGAACTTGTCTTCGGGATAATCATACAGCCTGAGTTTGAGCAAGCGGTTTATAACGTCATCGGCAAAGCGCTTTTTTATTTCCCGGGCCGGGTTGCCGCCGACAACGGTATAAGGCGCAACATCTTTGACGACAATGCTCCCGGCAGCGACAACAGCCCCCTCGCCGATGGTTATGCCGGGCATAATCATGGCGCGCATTCCGATCCAGACGCCGTCGCCGATAACGGTGTCCCCTTTTCCCCGATAGCATTCCGTCAGTTTTTCATAAGCAGGATAAGAAGAAAACCAATCCATGCGGTGCGTGTTGTTGCCGCCCATCAGGATTATCGCTTCGGCACCGATACAGACGTAATCGCCGATGTAAAGTTTGTCAATCTTCCATTGGGGTTCCCAGTGTGTGCGGGAATATTCGTCACCATAATGATAGCGCACGCAGTAGTCTTCAAAATTCCCGGTCCAGGCGTTGCTGTAGTAACTGTGTGTGCCTTTGACTATGATATTGGGGTTTTTGACGCTTTGGTGCAGATATTCGACCTGAGACCAATGTTTGACACTCATTTCAGACCTTTTAGCAAAAACTCGGGCAGCGTTTCAAGTTTGGAAGCGCCGGCAGCCTTCTGGTGTCCACCGCCGCCGAAACCGGCGGCAATTTTGGAAACGTCAACATTTTCCCTGGCCGTATAAAATGAAAGGTTCCAAGTGTTTTTCTTGTTCATGTAAAAGTTTATCATAACATCGTAATCATTTATATTTTCAAGAGAATCAAAAAACTCTGAATATCCCTGAGGCATATTGGCGCAGATGCACTTATACCCCATGTAGGAAGCTTCAAAAGCCAGCGAACGAACCAGACGATAGTTGCGCGCCTTGATCCAAGCCAGCACGGTTTTGCCTTTTTCCACCGTGGCGTCAATATCAATGGTATCGTTGATAATGCCTTCCCAGACGGGATCATCGGGATAATTGGGGCCGAAAGACTGAACGGCGTATTCAAACGGACGCACGCGCGGGTCTTCCAGCTTAAACAGGTCGTTTAAGCCAATCAGTCTGATTCCTTCGGGAAGCTTCTTGTCCGGATAAAAATATTCCCAAGTCAGACAAACGGCGGCGGTTCCGACACGGCGCAGACCTTTTATCGGCTTTTTGCCGGCGGCAACGGCGTCTTCATATTCCTTAATGACGGAAAGATGATGATCTATCCAGGTAAAGTCTTTGGTTTCGCTGAGTTCAAACATAAAATCCAACGGCAAAGCTATGTCGCAGACGACGATTTTATCATGTTTGCGGATTTCGTCATAAGGGATTTCCATATCGTGGTTTAAGCCAAAAAACTCGGTGTCGGGATATACGCTCTTAACAACAGCAGCGGAACCTTTGCCGTCATGATCGGCGATATGGTAAATGCACAACATTTTATTTTTCCTTATAGTCATCCAGGGTTATGGTCAGTCCGTCATAAGCCGGCTCCACAAAGTCCGGCGTCTGCAAATTTATGGCATTATAATCGCATTCTGTTGCCATATGGTTAATAACGGCATGTTCGGGATTAATTATTTTAATATATTCCATTACGGTGTCAAAACCGGCATGCGCCGGCTGGCCGAAAGGTGTCGTCAGCGGAATAATCAGCAGTCTGGGACGAACTTTGATTTGTTTGAATACCGAAGAAGCAAGCGTTTTGAAATCGGCAATCAGAACAATTTCTCCGTCGTTAAATGCATAACCGGTCGAAGGCACGGTATGCCCCAAAAGCTTAAGCGGCGTTATTTTGACGTCTTTGACATAAAAAGAATGGTTGGCTTTGACCGTATTGCATATCAGACTTGGGACGAAAAATATATTCTGTTTTTTCAGTCTGGAGGCAATCAGATAGCTGAAACGCTTTTTTATCACGGCGGCCGTCGGCGCGGAAGCATAGCAGTTGATGCTCAGTTCGCGGCTATTGATGATGTTGTCCTGATTGTAAATACCGTGCAAATGGTCGGTGCAGCCGTTGGAACGCAGCATTTTATCCAAGCGGATACGGGTAATCTCCCTCAAATCGTCAATTCCGTGCAGATGGTCGGCATGGGAATGCGTATAGAGAACCGCGTCAATGTCTTTGATTCGGTTGTCAAGCATCTGCTGCCTGATGTCGGGCGGCGTATCTATCAGAATTTTGGCGCTGCCGATTTCAATATAGGTTCCGGTGCGGGTGCGGATATTTTTGGGATTGTCGGGATCGCAGGCGCCCCAACCGCAGGAAAGCGACGGAACACCCGGTGCCGCCCCGGCTCCGAGAATGATTACCTTGCTCATTTGTATTCATATCTCCCTTTGTCGCTGGCCTTGCGAAACAGATTGAAAAAGTTGTCCGACGTGATTTGCGCCAGCTTTTCAAGCGGAACATTTTTCAACTGCGCCAAACGCTCGGCCGTATGCAAAACAAATGAAGGTTCGTTGCGGCGGCCGCGCATCGGTATCGGCGCCAAAAACGGCGCGTCGGTTTCAACCAGCAGCCGCTCAAGCGGTATATGTTCAAAAATCTCTCGCAATTCGCCGGACTTATTGAATGTGATGATACCGGAAGCCGAAATGTAAAAACCGATGGACAGAGCAAAATCCGCCAGTTTCTGCGAAGATGAAAAACAATGGATTTCTCCGGTGAAGGGTTTCTTCTTATACTCCTCATCCAAGACGGTCATGGTATCTTCGTCAGCGTCGCGGGTGTGGATAATCAACGGCAGTCCGGTCTCCTGCGCTGCCTTTATCTGTTCTCTGAAGATGCGAATCTGCGTGTCTCTCGGCGAGTAGTCGTAATAATAATCCAGACCGCACTCACCGATACCGACGACTTTTTTATGCCCGGCCTTGGCGATAAAATCCTGCGCGGTAATGTTTTCATATTCTGAAGCATTGTGCGGGTGCACGCCGACGGCAGTATAAATGAAAGGATATTTTTCAGAGAGTTCAAGCTGCCTGTCCAGTTCGTCAATATTGTTGCCGGCGTTGAGAATGGTGGTTACGCCGTTTTCCTTGGCACGGCAGATTATTTCGTCCAAATCTTCTTCAAAATCATCAAAATCAAGGTGACAGTGACTGTCGACTAACATTTTATATCCTTTTGCATAAATTAACGATAATATTCATTAAAGCCTGTTTTTTATCCAAATTCAAGCCGGATGTTTCGTTGAATATTCTGACCGCCTCGTCCCAGGATTTGGCAAATTCTTCGGGATTGGCCGCCTGACGCACGTTTTCGGCAATAAATTTGAGTATCAGTTCCCGGGTCAGGTCATAGCTGTCATCATCGGCACTGCCGGCGGTACAAAAATCCAAAACATCGGCAACGGCAAAGCGATCCTTGGCATAAATGATTTTGCAAAGCCTGTCATAGACGGCAAGCGCGGCATTGTCCGCATAGCCGATGGCCTTGCCGATGCTGCCGGAACTCAAGGCAGCCAGCTGTTTGACGTTTTTTTCATCCAGCTCCGGCCGATAGCGGCGCAGCAACGAGGCTACGGTATTTTCGGGCAAAGGCTTCAGGTTCAGCTTGGCGCAACGCGAACGAATGGTCGGAAGCAAACGGTTGGGATTATGGCTGACAAGGAGCATCAGCGTTTTGTGAGGCGGTTCTTCCAAAACCTTGAGAATGGCATTGGCACTGGCCGTATTCATATCGTCTATGGCATCAACGATAACAACGCGCCAGCCGTCATTGCCCGAACGTTTGGATAAAAATTCGTTAATGGTGCGCACATCATCAATACGGATGAAAGCCGACTTTTTGAGGCCTTTGAGTTCTTCGTTGCTCATTTGTTCGCCGTCTTTGATGGATTTCATCACTTTTTTGCGGTCGGTTTCGGTGTAATCGCGCTCAATGACCTTCATGTCCGGGTGCGCATTGTTTGCAACCAGTTTGAAAGTTACGGCGCTTTCGGGAACGTCCAGCGACGTATATTTTTCCTTTTGTTTTTCATCGGCGTTGAGAATGAAGCGGGCAAACTTATATGCCAGAGTGGCTTTGCCGATGCCTTCAATCCCCGAAATCAGCCAGGAATTGTGAAGTGTGTTGTTTTTCCAGGCTTCCAGCAGAAATTTTTCTTCCGCTTCAAAGCCAAGCAGATATGCGTTGTTGCGTGGGATAAGGTTTCCGGTTTCTATTTCGGACATGGGCTCAGCTTAAACCTTTCGCAGACGACGTCAATAATGTCTTTTTGCAGTTCGGCAATCGATTTGTCTGCATTCAACACGACAATGCGCTCCGGCTCTTGAGCCGCCAGTTCCAGAAAGCCCTGACGCAAACGTTTGTGAAATTCCAATCCGCGGCTTTCGTGCCTGGTTTCCTTAACCGCCATGTGCCCCGCTTTTTCCATAGATCTGGCCAGACCGATTTTAGGATCAATGTCCAGCAGAATGGTCAGATCCGGCTTGAAACTGCCGACGGTCATGGCATAAAGCTGTTGCAAAATTTCTAACGGAATTTTCTTGTCATAGCCGTAATATTGATAGGCAATCGTCGAATCCGCAAAGCGATCGTTCATAACCCAGGTTCCCTGCTCCATGGCCGGCCAGACTTTCTGCACCAAATTGATGCGGCGGTCGGCATAATACAGCAACGCTTCGGTCACGGGGTCTATTTTGTCTTTGTCGCCGGTAACCAGAATCTTTCTCAGTTCCAAACCGATTTCCGTGCCGCCCGGATCTTTTGAGGCAATGTTTTTTATGCCGCAGGAAGTCAGAAACTCTGATAACAGTTTTATCTGCGTTGATTTTCCGGTTCCTTCGCCGCCTTCAAAAGTTATGAAACGACCTTTCGCCATTATTCGGCTCCAAACAGAATATATTTGATATTTTCGCCGATTTTGCCGAACCAGCCGATTTTCTGAATATCCTTGTTGGCAATCAACGGTACTTCAACCGTTTCTGCACCGGGCACCTCAACCCTGACAAAACCGAGTTTGTCACCCTGTTTGACAGGTGCTTTGACCGGTTTGTCGTAAACGGCGGTCATTTTGACTTTTGAAGCTTTGTTCTTTTTGATGGTACGCAAAACATCTTCATTAACCAGCAAATCGACATTTCTCTCGGTACCGAACCAGACCGGAAGCTCAGCAACCTTTTGCCCCTGTTTTAAGATTTTGTAATTATCAAATTCACGGAAGCCCCAGTTCATAATTTTCTCCGCTTCCTCCGAACGTTCCTTGTTGGAGGCCAGGCCGCTCATAATGCTGATCAGGCGGCGATCACCGCGTTTGGCCGAACCTGCCAGACAAAAACCGGCCTCTTCGGTGTGTCCGGTTTTCAGGCCATCTGCTTCAGGCATTGAGTAAAGCAGCGGATTGCGGTTGCCTTGTCTGATGTTGTTGTGCGTATAGTTCCGTTCCGAAAACAGATAATAGTATTCGGGAAAATCTTTAATGATGATGCGCGCCAGCTTGGCCAAGTCTTCAACCGACATTTTCTGATCGGGATGCGGCCAGCCTGTCGCATTGGCAAAAGAACTGTTGTGCAATCCCAGTTTCTGCGCTTTATCCGTCATGGCACGGGCAAAGTCTTCTTCGCTGCCGGATATATTCTCGGCCGCAACGATGCAGGCGTCGTTGCCGGACTGAATAATAATGCCCTGAATGAGATCACCGACGCGGACTTTTTCGCCGATGTTTAAGAACATGGTCGAACTGCCGCTGGCCGCACCGCCTTTGCGCCAGGCGTTCTCGCTGACGGTGAAAGTGTCGTCCAGACTTAAGGAGCCGTCTTTCAGTTTTTCAAAAATCATGTAGATGGTCATCAGTTTGCTCATGGAGGCCGGCGGAATCATCTTTTCCGCATCTTTGGCATATAGATACTGACCGGTGTCATAATCCATCAAAATCAGATTCTTGGCTTTGGTTTCAATGGCCTGAACCACAGAAGCCATTCCAAAAACCATTCCCGAAACCAATATGGTTGACATAAACAATCTGTTTTTGAATTTCATTTTTTCTACCTCTGTAATATATTATTCTACAATAACCCGGGCATCAGACAAACCGGCGTCTTTGATTTTCAGCAGTGTGATGTTGGCATCGGTCTTGCCGTAAAACGGTCCGACGCGGACGCGGTAAAATCTGCTGCCGTTTACTTCGGCGGGCATAATGTTTATTTCCCCGTATTTATGCAGCTGCGACTTCAGATTGTCGGCGACATCCTTGTTGGCAAACGAACCGGCCTGAATATAAAAAATTCCGTCGGAAGCGTTTTGGGCCGTTTCCGTATAAGAACTTACCACTTTTTTGGGAATGGTAATCGTTTTGGGTTCGTTCTTCACGACCACGGTCGGCGCCGGCGCTCCGGTCATAGCCGCTTTCAGCGCCTTGCTTTCCTCAGCCATAATTTCAACTTTTACCTTGGCCGTGCCCTGAGCCTGAAAACCCAGAAGCTGCGCGCCGCGTTTGGAAATGTCTATGATGCGGTTTTTGGCAAACGGACCGCGGTCATTCACTCTCAATACCAGCGAACGCCCGTTTTCCAGATTGGTCACCCGGACGATGGAAGGCAGCGGAAGCGTGCGGTGTGCGGCGGTAAGCGTGTTCATATCGTAAACTTCGCCGTTGGCTGTGTATTTGGCGTGAAAATCCTTGCCGTACCACGAGGCGGTACCGGTTTCAACGTAATTATAGTCTTCTTTAGGATAGTACCATTTGCCCATTATCTTATACGGCGTACCGACTTTATAGGTTCCGCCCTTGCCGCTGATCGCAGCCGATTGGGAATATCTGTCGCCGAGGCCGATTCTGTCGGAGGTACAGGAGGTCAGAGCCATGAGAGACAAAGCTATCGCACCTAATATCTTGTGGTTTATCGTAGTCATAAATCTTCCTAAAGTTAAATTTTTTCAGAGCTAATCTAAACTTATTTTCAACATTCGTAAAGCACCTTTACGACCCCTTGTGCAATTTTCGCGGCGGTACCGGAATTGCAAAGCCGATTTCGGGATTATAGTTGTTTATCTTGTTGAGCAGGCTTGCGTCCGGATAGCCGTCCTGCGGCAGTTTTGCCTTTTGCTGAACCTGTTTTATGGCCTCCCGGGTTTGAGCGCCGAGCATACCGTCCTCATCCAGCTTTCCGAAACCCAACTTATTGATAAAGGCCTGAATTTTCAAAATGTCATCCGTTTTCAGACGGACGGCCGGATTCTCCGCCACCGGTTTCCAGCTTCTGCCGGTTCGCAGATAATCGGCTAAAAGACCGATGGCCAGAGCATAGTTTTCGGAACGGTTCCAAATCATAATCTTGCGAAAATTGTTCAAAACCAGATACGCACTGCCTTTTTTGCCTTCGGGAACGATTATTGCCGCCTTGAGATCATCAGGCAGATTTAGTTTTTTGTGACTCAGGGTTTTGACGCCGAGTTTTTTCCATTCTTTTACGGTTTTTATATTTTTGCGGCCGCTGTTTGCAAAGTCGAAGTTCCACGGCAACGTGACGGGCATCCCCCATTCCTGATTTTTGTCCCAGCCGATTTGGTGCAGGTAATTGGCCGCCGAAGCCGCCGCATCTTCAAAGGAATGCCAGATATCTATGCTTCCGTCGCCGTTATAGTCCACGGCGTAGGCGTTAATGGTCGACGGCATAAACTGGAAATGTCCCATGGCACCGGCCCAGGAACCCTGCATTTTCGTATGATCGATGTGCCAGGTGTCTATAATCTTCAGCGCCTGATACAATTCTTCCTTAAAAAATTTCGGACGTCTTCGGTCATAGCTGAGAGTGGTCAGCGCATCTATGACGTCATAGCCGCCGAAATTCTGCCCAAAGTTGGTTTCAATCGCCCAGAACGCAATGATATAATGCGGCTGCACACCGTATTTATCGCTGATTTTCTTCAGTCGGGGATAAAGCTGCTTATAATGTTGTCTGGCCTTTTCAACGCGCTTTTGGCTGACGGCGCGGTTCAGATACTGTGTGGAGGTCAGGACAAATTCGTTTTGTTTGCGGTCTATTTTAACTACGGTCTGATTGGGCTTATAATAGTTTGTTTTGTAGACCTCATCCACCGTTTGCCGAGAAATGCCGCGGGCGATCATTTCCTCTTTCAGACCATCCAGCCATTGCAGATATTCCGCCGGCGGCCGCGTTTGTTCCGCCGGCACCGCCGCACATGCCGTTGCCGATACCATCAGCACGGCGGCCAAAGAGACAAAACGCTGCGGCCACGACATCCGATTATTCCCCAAACAAGTCTAAACATTATTTTAATGTTTAGCAGACGATGTTTTAGAAAAGATTAATTTTGAGGTTTAAAATAACGTTTTTTTGCTTTTTCTCCGGATTTTAAACGCCAGTATTTACGAAATTCGCAAAGCGAATTTTGAATGTCGTGCAAACACAGATACGGCGCGTTCGGATACTCCGGATTTTGCCAACGAACCGTCTCCCAATCCAATCCCTGCTCTTTTTTCAAAAACTCAAAGGCTTCTTTCTGCATTTTGAAAAGCTGCCGGCATTTTTCCGCCGCGGCCGGCGGCGTCAGCTTTTGCCCGAAAATGATGTTTAGCCCCCAATGGGCTCCCGGCCCGACCACAAGAAAATCGTTTCCGCTGTAAGGGACAATGTTTCCAGCATAGGTTGCATCCAGCAGGATTTGTCCCGATAAAAAGGGTCCGGCCAAGGCGACATAATCCGCAATCAAACCTACCCCTTCCTGCGGTATACGTGCGCGCAGTTCGCTTATCAGCCCGGGCAGACGTTTTCTTATATCATTAAGCATAAGCAAAATCTGAACATGTTTATCTCCCGGACGGTAAGCAGGATTGTACGGATGAGAGGAAATGAGGTAGGCGTTGGAAAAAATGCTTTGCTTTTCTTTCAGCTTGTCCAAGCGCCGCTCATAGTCCTTAACGTTAAAGTTCTCGGGATCAAGAAGGCCGTCGAACAGATTTTCTATGGTGTCGCGACGGTTGAAAAAACGGTAAGCGATGATGTTAAAAAGTTTTTGTTCGGCAGAAAGGTTTGGATTATGCAGATATTTGGTTATGGCCAGCGTGCCGCCGTCCAGCTCGCGATATACGTTGCAAAAGCGGTAATTTTGAAAAATTTCGTCATCGGACCACGGCGCAGACTGCTTCAGCACGCTGCGCTTATGCCAGATTTCCTGGCGGCGGAATATAAACGTAAAAAAAGAAAGAATCATTTCGTCCATTGCAGTTCTCCTGTAAAAATTTTAGGAAATCCGATATAAAATGCAAATTTAAAATTAAATAAAAAAAAGAACTTGACGTTTTATAAAGTTTTCGTTAAAAACATCGACATAAACCAACACTTTCGGAGAGGTGGCAGAGTGGTTTAATGCAGCGGTCTTGAAAACCGTCGAGGGGGCGACCCCTCCCAGAGTTCGAATCTCTGCCTCTCCGCCAATATAAGCCTGACTTTATGTCGGGCTTTTTTTATTTCCGGCGGAGATACGCATCAGGCTGCGCCTCAGCTTGCCTTCTGCGGGCAGAGCTTGCAATTCATCTAGCGCTTGCTTGAATGCTCCCGCATTCCGCGCCGCTAAGATATCATTGGTTTTGCAGATAAAAATGACATTTAAAGTCATTTTTACTTAGCAACTCTCTCCGCCAATATAAGCCTGACTTTATGTCGGGCTTTTTTTATTTCCGGCGGAGATACGCATCAGGCTGCGCCTCA
>CALXRQ010000029.1 GCA_944390895.1 uncultured Alphaproteobacteria bacterium | reverse complement strand
CGGACCTGATCCGGCATCCAGGTCAAACATTGATTCCTTATCCACCTAGACTCCGGATCAAGCCCGGAGTGACGAAATAACATTTTTTAAGAAACGGATAAGTTCTCTTTAAGTCTCGTGCCGTATTAGATTTAATTATGCGCACAACACTACCCACACTCATCTTTGGTGGAATGGATACCAGAAGATGTATATGA
Source organism: uncultured Alphaproteobacteria bacterium (assembly GCA_944390895.1). Lineage (GTDB taxonomy): Bacteria > Pseudomonadota > Alphaproteobacteria > RF32 > CAG-239 > CAJLXD01. The sequence goes on along the minus strand of CALXRQ010000029.1, from coordinate 24,837 downwards.
TCTTTATCATGGTTCTGTTCGATGAACTCTATCTGCGGGTAGTGCTCATGAATTTCTCCTAGCCGTTTCTTAAAAAATCCATATACGCCAGCATTAAATATCTTCTTTCGGTATTTTGTCACTATCACTATATGATAATGGCAGTGATACACGCAATTACTCTGTTTTCTATATATTATCTGTTCCAGGCCTTTTTTATAGCGCGAAGATATGGGTATGTCTACATCTACCTGCTCACGCAGGTAGTGTTACGTTCGAATCATAAAATTACACTTATCCACCAAACCGGCCTTTGCGGCCGCGGCGCCGCGCTATTCCTTTTCCATGACGCAGACGAAAAAGCCGTCGGTTCCGGTGGAAAGCGGAGACATCCGCAGATATTTTTCCGAATGATACGGATACGGCGCCGCAATTTTGCTTTCCCACAATTCTTTGATATTAACCGGTCGTACATCCGGATAGTTTTGCAAAAACGCGGCAATGATTTCCTCGTTTTCTTCATTGAGAATTGAGCAGGTAATATAAATAATCCGGCCGCCGCTTACGGTCTTTTCATAAGCCTTTTCCAACAGCTCAATCTGTATCCGGTTCAACTTGTCGACCATATTCTGATTCAGACGGAACTTGGCGTCGGGAGAGCGCCGCCAGGTGCCGGTGCCAGAACACGGCGCGTCGACCACAAAACGGTCAAAATCCTTGTCGCTGGTCGCCAGAAAATCAATCAGCTCAATGTTTTTTATTCCCAGCCGTTCAATCCGCGGTTTAATGGCCATCAAGCGCCTTTTTTCAATATCATGCGCAAAAATATGCCCCCGGTTTTGCAGAAGATAAGCCATGGCCAGACTTTTTCCCCCGGCACCGCAGCAATAATCGACAATTTTGTGCCCGGGCTTCACGTCGCACAACAACGCCGCAATCTGCGAAGCCTCGTCCTGCACCTCAATCATTCCTTCTTTATAGGCAATGCAGTTGCCGAGCGGAATCCGCTCCCGGCTGCGAATGCCGAGCGGCGAATAAGGCGTCGGATAAACATCAAAACCTTCGGCCTTCAACTTGTCCAGCGCCGCTTCCCGGCTTTTGACATTGATTCTGAAATCTGCCGCCGCCGGCTCGTTCAACGATTTCAGCAGACGATCGTCCCGCACTTTTTTATACAGCCATTCCGGCGTTTCCGCTTCGACATAAGGCGGATATACGTCTTCATTGTCATATTGCAGCCACTCTTTTTCTTCCGTGCTTAACGGTGTCGGAGAATATTGCCCGCCGTCAAAAACCGCCTCAATGTCCTCCCCCTTCTTTTTCAGATAGGTCAGAAGAATCTTGCGATATTCCCTGGAACCGGCATCAAACTCAAGCTTCATCCGGCTGCGGATAATCTCCCATACCGTGTCGGCAATAAAACGACGGTCTTTGGAACCGATGTATTTCCTGCTTTTCAGATATGCCTCAATGATTCCGTCCGCCGGTTTAACATCCTTGAAAATCTCGCTGATTAAATCTAACACCGCCTGATATCTGGCACCCTGCTGCATGGCAAACTATTCCTTATTCGACTGTTTTCTTTTCACTATATAAACAAAACCCCTCAATTGCAATCACGCAATTAAGGGGCCTCCAAATTAATTTTGATTACTCAAAACTCTTCCGCGGTTCGTCAAACTCTTCCGGCTGCTCCGGAGAAAGCTTGAAGAACGGCGCATCGTCCTTTCTGGCCATGCAGGCTTCAATATAAGCCTTCTGAAAAATGGCCATCGTTCCGTTGAAACGGTAAAAGACATAATATTCCTTACCGCACTTTTTCACGCCGAAACCAACCGTGCGCTCATCGTTGTTGCGGTTGTGACGATTGCTCAGATTCAGGATATAAACCTTGCTCTGAAGCTGGTTGGGAACCACAAAGCCGATTTTGCGCAACTCTCGTTTCAAAAGCTTTTCAACTTTTTTTCTCTGCACCTGATGCGGCTTTGATGCCTGCTGTCGGCCGTGCAATAAACTGTCATCGACACCGGCCATAATCATAGGATAGTCCATCATAAAAAATTTTAAGTTATTTGAATTAATTTATATATATATAAACAGACTTGCGCCTGCTCATTTTCACAATGCAAATAAAATTATAATTAACACGATAAATCAGGCTAAACCTCATCTTCGCATTCGTCAACATATTTTTTTATCAGAGAAAAAATTTTAAACCGGACAAACCGCCCCGAACACCCGTCAGACGCATTCTTTTTTAAAGCCGACCGCCACCAGATACTCCTCCGGTGAACCTTGACGGCTGGCGTCGGGCTTGGCGTGAGAAACCTTTCTGAAACGCTTCTTGACGTCTGCCAGCAGTCCCCCTTCGGCACCGCCCTTAAAGACCTTGGCAATGAAAATGCCGTTTTCGGCCAGCACCTCTTTGGCAAACTCATAAGCGGTTTCCACCAGAGCGATGGTGCGCAGATGATCCGTCTGCTGATGCCCGGTCGTATTGGCCGCCATATCGCTCATCACGATATCGGCCTCGCCGTTCAACAGCGATTTCAGGCGTTCGGCGGCTTCCGGCGCGGTAAAATCCTGACAAATCAATGTCGCGCCTTTAACCGGCTCCGTCTCCAGAATGTCAATGCCTACCACCTGGCCGGAACCCTTGTTGCGTTCAACCGCCACCTGTGTCCAGCCGCCCGGCGCACAGCCCAAATCGACAATGGTTTTTCCCTTGCCCAGAAAATGAAACTTTTCATCCAGCTGAATCAACTTAAACGCCGCCCGCGAACGGTATCCCAACCGTTTTGACTCCGCGACGTAAGGATCGTTAAGCTGCCGCTCCAGCCAGCGGTTTGAAGACTTGTCGCGATATTTGGAGGTCTTCACCCGCACCGTCAGCATATGTCTTCCGCGAATTTCCTTTGCCGATTTTGTCAGTTTAGCCATTCCGTTCCGCCCTTGCCTTCTGTTGTTGATATTCCGTCACCAGCTCTTCAATGATACCGTCTTTGGCGCTTTTCAGAGAGGCGGTGATTTTTTCGGCGCCCAGACAATCGTATATTGTTTTGAAAATGACGCAGGCCGCCGTAAAAATATAGGAACGTTTTTTGCCGATATAAGGGTCTTCGAGCATTTCCGGCTGTTTCATCTTGAAAATGCGCTCTACCTGACGGTCAACGTCCGCGCAGCGGATACAATGCCCGTCCGACTTGTCGCGGTCATATTTGCCGAATTTCTCAATCATGGAAACAAAGCGCAGCGGCGTGCTTGACGTGGCGACAAAACACAAGTCCCCGCGATATTTTTCCAATGCGCAGTCTGCCACAAATCCGCGTACGCAGGCGGCAATTTCCGCTTTCAGCCTGTCGGCCTTTTCCGCATCGTATTCCACCAGCTCAAACGCCTCGGAAGCATTGCGCGCTCCCCAGGGAATGGAAATCGTATGAATAATCTCCGGATCGGGCGTATTGGTCGCCAGCGTAATTTCCGTCGAACCACCGCCCAAATCATACAACACGACATATTTTGTCCGCCCGCAGACATGCTGCAAAGCCCCCTTCAGATTAATCCGCGCTTCTTCAAAACCGTCAATAACCTCTATCGGAATCATCGCCTCGTGATAAACTTTTTTGATAAACTCGTCGGCATTTTTTGCCATCCGGCAGGAAGCGGTCGAAACTGCGCGGCATTTGACGATGTTATAATCCGCCATCACCTGTTTCAGGTCGTAAAAGCACTTCACGCCGCGCTCTATTGCTTCAGGCGTAAAACGCATGTCTCGGTACATTCCCTCGCCCATCCGGACCGAAAAAGCTTCCGAATAAACATAATTCCGTTCTTCGTCCGCTATCACGGCTTTGCAGGAATTGGTCCCGAGATCTATGGCCGCAAAATAAGCCTTATTCGTTTCCGGCTTTGTCATAAGTTTTTTTCCTTCTCTTGCCAAAGGGCGTGCGCCTTCTGTGTTTTTTACGGCCGCCGTTCTGATTATGCATCAAGTCCAGCAGAATGCCTTCGCGAATTCCGCGGTCGGCCACCGTAATTTCCGATATCGGCCAAAAAGAACACAGGGCCTCGATAATCGCGCAGCCGGCCATCGTCAGGTCAGCTTTCTGCGCGCCGATGCACGGATGTTTCTTGCGTCCGTCGTCACCCAGACGTTTGATTCTGTTAATCACCCGCTCAATATCCGACCGGCTGATGGACAGACCGTCCACCGCCGAACGGTTGTAACGCGGCAGGTTAAGATGAACTGCACCCAGAACCGTCACGGTTCCCGAGGTGCCGATAACCTGAATTTCCTGATTGCGGATGGCTTCCAGAATATTGTATTTGTCTTCAAACTCCTGAAGTATTTTATGCGTCCGTTCAATAATCGTATTATAAGCCAGATTGGTCATATCCTGCTGCGGAAACGCCTCCGAAATCGTTACCACGCCGTAAGGCAGCGACACGAAGCCCTCAATAAAGGTATTGCCGCTGTTGGTAACCCGCGCCAGCGAAATCTCGGTCGAACCGCCCCCGATGTCAAAAACCAGCGCGCGTTTAATCGTGCGGTTCAAAAGCGGAATACAGCCCACCACCGCCAGACGCGATTCTTCCTTGGAAGAAATGATTTCTATATTAAGTCCCGTCTCCCGTTTGACTGCATCAATAAACTCCGCACAGTTGACAGCACGGCGGCAGGCTGCCGTCGCCACGTAACGACAGCGGTATATCGGAGCATATTCGGCCAAAACCCCGGAGCAGACTTTCAACGCCGCAATCGTCCGTTTTATCGCCGGCCGCGCCAAAACATTTTCTTTAATGATTCCTTCGCCGAGCCGGGTTATTTTCGAAAAAGTCTCCACAATTCGGAACGAAGACGGCGTCGGCGTCGCAATCACCAGACGGCAGGAATTGGTTCCCAGGTCTATGGCCGCATAATTGCGCTGCTCCTGAAGCGGTTCGTTGTTTTTCTTACCTTCGTATGGCCTTATATTTATTTGTTTCTTACGCCATTTCTGCATCAATTTTCAATTCAATAATAAAAAGGGTTATAAATTATTGGATTTATAACCCATTATTGGCAGAGACACAATATTTTTTTGTTTTTTTATTTAAAGAAAAACCTCAAAATTATTCGCCGTAAATTTCCTTCCGCACGACGGTTCTCAGTTCATCAATGCTGACCAGCTCTTTTTTCTCATTTTCAAAATGCCAGTATACCCAGCCGTTGCAGGCAGAAAGATTTTGAGCTGCGGCACCGACCTGATGGATAGATCCTTCCATGGCCTCGGATCTGAGCGTTCCGTCCGAACGAACCACCGCACAGTGTTTACGGCCGGCGTCATACAAGAAATCGCCGGGATTCAACAACCCGCGTTCGACCACGGCACCGAACGGAATCCGAGGCTGGCGTTTCTTGGAAGAAAACTCCAGACAAGCCATGCTCTCGACTTTTTCCACGGCGTCAATGCGTTCCCGGGCACCTTTGACATAAGAAGCGTCGCGCTCAATGCCGATAAAATTGCGGCCGAGTTTTTTGGCCACGGCACCAGTGGTTCCTGTTCCGAAAAACGGATCCAAAATCACGTCGCCGACATTGGTCGAAGCCATAATCACCCGATACAGCAACCCTTCGGGTTTTTGCGTCGGATGCAGTTTGTTTCCTTCGCTGTCTTTCAGGCGTTCCTTGCCGGTACACAAAGGTATCTGCCAGTCGCTGCGCATCTGCGTGTCTTCGTTCAGCGCTTTCATCGCCTCATAATTGAAAGTATATTTGGAATTCGGATTTTTACACGCCCAAATCAAAGTTTCATGAGCATTGGTAAAGCGCGTTCCCTTAAAGTTCGGCATCGGATTAGTCTTGTTCCAGATGATGTCGTTCAAAATCCAAAAGCCCAAATCCTGCAAAATGTAGCCGACGCGGAAAATATTATGATAAGAACCGATGACCCAGATGGCGCCGTCATCCTTCAAGACCCTGCGGGCCGCCGTCATCCACTCTCTGGTATAGGCGTCATAAGCGGCCAGACTTTCAAAACTGTCCCAAGCCTCATAAACCCCGCTCACATTGGTATTGTCGGGACGGGTCAGGGCATCGCCGAGCTGGAGATTATACGGAGGATCGGCAAAAATCAGATCTACCGAATTCGGCTCCATCGCATTCATCGCCTTGATGCAGTCATCGTTGATAATCGTATTAAGGATTGTTTTTTGTTGCATACTGCTCATTACTCACCAGCCAATTACACGGGGTTGCTTTCAATGAGCTCAGTATCTTTTAATTTGGTTATAAATTTATTAACAATGTCGAAAAATTTCCCGCTTTTTGTTTCGCTTTTCAATAAAGCGCAGATTTACAACCGATTAGAATCAAAAAAAACTGCACCGCCAAACGGCAATGCAGTTTTCCGATAAAGCGGACATCCGCTTTTACATTTTTCTTCCGACAATAACGGCGTCTTCGACCATCTTGCGGAAGGCTTCCTCGCAGACAATGTCTTCCCGCATTATCAACCCGGCGTTGACGGCTTTCAGCAGTTCCAGAAACGCCGCGTGAAAAGCCTCCGTCTCCTCTTTGCCGATTGTGCTGTTTCTCTGCGCCGCATATTGATTGCAGATGTCAAGATAATCTTCAAACAGCGCGTTGGCGTTCTCTTTTAAAAAATTGACCGTGTCTTTAACCCGCCCCGCTTTCATCAACGCGGAAAAACGCACTTTCCAAAGCTTGTCGTTTTCTTTGCCGATGCTGTTGGTCATAACTTTGAGCGACAGCATAAAACTCTCGGGAGAATGTCTCAGACTGAACGCCAGCAAATAGCAGTCAGTCAATTTTTGAATTCGGTTCAAACGCTGAACAACGGTAAGTCTCTTGCTCATAAATTTGGAATTTTTAGGATTAAACTTAGAAAATTAATTATATATGTATGCAATGTAAGATAGACACAAATACATTTTTTGTCAAACGATTATTCTTCCATTCCCAAAATTTTCTTAATCGGCTTGTATGATTTGCGGTGCTCGGGACAAATTCCGTGCTCTTTCAGCCCGTTTATATGAGCCGCCGTACCGTAACCGACGTTTTTTTCAAAACCGTAATACGGATACTTCTTCGCCATTTCGCTCATCAGACGGTCCCGGTATACCTTGGCGACAATTGACGCCGCCGAAATGGAATAAGACTTGGCGTCTCCTCTAACCACGGTTCGGGTCGGACAGACAAAGCCCTTCGGATTTTGATTGCCGTCGACAATGGCCGCCTGCGGTTCTATTTTCAGAGCTTCGACAGCGCGTTTCATTGCCAGAAAAGTCGCCTGCAGAATATTCATCCGGTCAATTTCTTCCGCGCTGGCAGTGCCGATTCCGATAAACAGCCGCCCGGCCTTCTCTTCGGCAAACAACTTGTCATACAGCTGTTCGCGTTTCTTGGCGCTGAGCTTTTTGGAATCATCCAACCCTTCCAGCAGCGCCTTGTCAATATTGCGGTCACCGATAACCACGGCGCCGGCCACAACCGGCCCCGCCCATGGCCCGCGTCCGGCTTCGTCAATGCCCGCAACCGGAACGTCAAACCCGTTTTCAATTTCAAAATCAGGCATTTTGCCACCCTTCTGTTGAGTTTATGTATCCAAATGTTTTATACGCGGATGCTTTTCTTGTCAATCGTCCCTTTAAGGCTTGCATTTTGTCTAAAAATGATTATCATAACCTTACTTTATATCTTATTATGCCCTGAATTATAAAATTTATTATTGAATACGGGTGCATAAACTGACAACCGAGTATTAACCCTAAATTTTTTTTCATTATGCAGACTAAAGAAATTTTTGCCGCTGCCATGCTCGCCGACAATCCGCGGGTGCAGCGCCGTTTTTTGCAAACCATCATTGAAGACTGGAACTCTCCGGAGCCGTGTCTGAGCGTTGACGATGTTTATTACATCATCAACCAGCCCTACGCCTACTCTCACGAAGAAAATTCCGGTTTTACAATCCCTTGGGACTTTGTTTTACAAAACCTGATCCGTTTTTTCATACCTCAGTCATACGGAGAAAAGGTGTTTAACTTTTCCTACGAAAGGGATCGTTGTTACAGCCCCCGCAATCCGGAGCTGGAAAAAATGATGCTGGAACTGATGAAAAAAGAGGCCATCAACATCAGCAACCCCGGCCGGGCCAAAGCTTTCTTCAATATGCTGAGCAGGATTTTATATTTCAAACTGATTCAAAATCCCGAAAGCAGCTACACTTCCGGCGGCGGAGCGGTTGTTCCCGAACAGCACTGGCTCAACCCGATTAAGAACCCGCGCCTGAAGGAAGTAAAGATGGAAAACGTAGAGAAATATCTCGGCATTGTTCTGAGCGCGGCGCAAAACATTCTGCATCTGATGGATGTCAGCACCGCCCGGCGTTTTTTCTACATGGCTCTCGGACTGACGATGTACGGCCCCGAAGACGTAAAAGCCAAAGGAATGGAAATTCTGCGCTTTTTCTGCTGGCGGGTGCGCAACATTCAGGTTATAACCTCAATTGTCGAGTACGGATTCTCCAAAAAACTCCGGCCGCTGAGCGTTGACCTGCTGGATGTTCAGGGACACGACTTTCCCTACACCGAGTACATTGCCGTTCTCAAAAAACTGAAAGCCCAAACCCGCAAACCGGATTTGAAAGAAGCGGTCTCCGAAGTCCTGAAAGGATACGGAGAAAAATAACGCGCCCGTACCATCACAAAAAAACAGCCGGATTTGTTTCCGGCTGTTTTTTTGTATTAATGCCTTACAAACAACCACTTTTTTAATCTGTCTTCCAAAAGGGAATAAAACATTTTACGGGAGGCACCTATTGAACGCTTAACTATACCATATCTCGATAAATAATAATTTTTCTACATTTCATTATTGACAAAAATGCCTCTTTGTGTTATGTCTATTACGTACAAATATAAAAATAGATATATGAAAAAATTATTTGAAGCTCTTACAAAAGACAAGAGCATCTTTGTCAACGACTTCGACGGCTGGGGATCTGAAGCTCTCCCAGAAGGTTTCAAATGGGGAAAAGGCGGGATGGAAGAGAATGCTATACTCGCTCCCAACGGAGATTTGCTGATTTTCCAATCGACCTCTCTCCGCCGCGGAAATCATCTGGAAGTTTCTCTGCGGGACAAAGGTACCGAAGTGGAAAAAATCAAACTAGGAGATTTTTTTCCTGATCAGGACGTGGTCATAGCCACCTCCGGAGAAAGTCTCATGTTCTTCGCGCCCATATGCAAGGACAAAAGAGAGTTGATTCACTTCTTGGGAAGCCTTGAAGAATTTTGCGGAAAAGAACAGATGGCTTACTGGAGATTCCACGATATGAGCGAAGATCTAGCCATTTGGCTATACCGCCATAACCCGAACCGAAAAAAGGAAAGGGAATGGGGAATATAGCCCACAAATAAAAAAAACTGCGTTTAACGCAGTTTTTTTTATTTGTCACAGTCTGCACGGCACGGTCGGACTCTGGCAGCGCCCGTTGCAGTCTATCAAAAGCTGTTTGGGCGGACAGACGCAGCGCTGGTTAATGCACACTTTGCCTCCGGTACAGGCCGGACGGCAAATATGAGCTTCCGGGCAGCCGAAACAATAAACGCCCTTATACATAACTCCCGTCGGCTTGCAAAACTTCGGATACACTGCCGTGCGGCCGATCTCCAGACAAACGTCGTTAAAATATTTAACATTGCTCATCGTCTGATACCGGGTCGGACGCGCTTCCGCCGGAAACGCCAAAGCCTGAATACAAGCCGCAAGCAGACCAAAACCAAACATGCACGGCAGCATACATCTTCCTTTGTCAGTCAATTTCCATCTGCCCCGCCGTCAATATGCCCGCGGCACAAACCGCGTTTCCGCCGCAATCCGAAGTCTGCATCAGAGTATATGCCCTGTCAGACAAAACCAGCAGCAGCGCCAGCAAAATGATTAATTCCCCGTGACTCATCAAACGCTCTTATTTCTTGACATTCCCGATTTCATCAAAAACCAGCTCTTTGCCGTCGGCAGTTTTCAAAACCAGTTTTTTGCCGTCCAGACTGAAAGTTTTGACCGTCGGAAGCTGTCTGAGATAATTGCTTTCGGCTTCCATTTGCGGACGCGGCCCCATCATCATCGTCGCGCCGGCCGGACCGAAACTGATGTTGTTTCCCTCAACCGTATAGGTTCCGAAATAATTATTGACGACCTTGCCGAAAAAACGGTTTTCATCGGCACTGAAACCCAACGTGATTTCGGCATTGTTCTCGGCGCCGCTCAGCCTATATTCTTTGCCTTTGAAAGATTCGGCCTTTGCCGCACAGCCTGCCATAACCAAAATGCCCAAAAAGACGCTTAAAAGTTTTTTCATTTCATTTTCTCCTCAGTTAAAGTATCTGCATTTTCTTATATAATATCCGTTTTCAAAATAACAGCTTTTTATTTCAGTTATAAAAGAACCTCGCGTTTTTTGCTTGATTTGTTGTTCCGAGAAGAATAAACATAAATCGTATTTATCAATTAGTTAAACAATTTTTATATGAAAAGACTTATTATTTTATCTTTGCTGGCAATAACCCTGATCGGTTTCAGCGCCTGCGTTGATCATGACCGCTATCTGGATTCCGAACGGCCTCTGGTTCCTCCCGGCACCAATACCGATGCCCCCGACGACCAGGAAGACGCCAACGGACCGGATTCTTCTCCCGAAGCCGATGTTACCACCGGACAGATTACGGAACTCTACGCCTTAAAGATGCGCCGCGAACTGCCCTATCCTTTTCCGGCTTATGTATTGAAACTGTCCAACGGCCGTTATTACTATGTGTTGCGGACTTTTCTGGATACGGACCTGCATCAAGATGACGTCATCAGCTTTAAGACCTATACCTTGCTGCCTGACGAGATTTCCAGAATAACCGCCGTCCGGTCCGCAAGATCCGCACATGCGGAAACCAGAAACTTTGTTGCCACAGATCCGACTGAAGCCACGGTTCGGAAAACCTTCGAACTCGGCGTTCGCTATTCGCTGACTTTCGTGCCGATAAAGACCGTGTTTATCTACACCGGAAACGAACTGGTCTACGCTAAAAAAATCAAACTCGGCATAGACCTTAACCCCGGAGATCGGATTGTATATAACGTTTACCGGCTTTTCCCCAACGAAATTCTGGCCGTAAAAAAACTGAACTGAATTAAAAGGACGGCATCTGAGATGTCGTCCTTTTAATTAGATTCCGCCGAGCTTTTTCCGCAGTTTCAGCCACAGCAACTGCCCCCAGTACCGCAATTTTCCCGATTTTCGGGCCTCCAGTTTAAATATCTCAAAGTCAATGTCCTTAAACCCGTGCCAGTCATCGCCGCTGCAATAATCGATAATCTGCCGTTTAAGCGTTTCGCGCATTTCGCGGCCGCAAAATTTATAATCCACCCGCAGCAACACAAAAGCCTGCCGCATAAACGCTTTTCTGAAAACATCCCAGCGCCCGGTCTGTTTCAACCCTTCTTTCCACTTGTCGACGGCTTCCATGGCCGCGCCGATGGTCCTCTGCCGCTTGGAAGTGATGGAGTTGTCCAGATTAACCCTGTAATACAGCAGCGGCTCGCTCAGCAGAGCTATCTTTTCCGCATTTGCCACGGTCAGAAAGGTAAAGGTCAGATCATTGCACGCCGGCACGTTCAGATAACGAAAACCATACCGCTCGAGAAATTCTCTGCGATACAGTTTGTTCCAGGTCGAACCGTTGATAAAGGTGAAAATATTGTCCGGATAATCCGCTGCGCAAAAGACGTCGCCGGCAACCCGCACCTTGTCGCTGAATCCCTTGACGCCCAGCTTCTTCTGCGCTTTGTCGTCATACTCGTAATAAGGAAACATGCAAATATCCGCACCGCTCTGAGAAATTTTGGCATAGGCCTTCGCAATCATCTCCGGATCAAAAAAGTCATCGGCGTCAAGACAAATGCAATAAACGCCCGTTGCCCGGTCCAGACCAATGTTGCGGCAGGCTGCCGAACCGAACTTTCCCTCGTCGATTATCACAAAACGGGAATCTTTTGCCGCATACGCGTTCAAAATTTCAAGCGAACCGTCTTCCGACGCGTCATTCACGCAAATGATTTCAAGATTTTCATAGCTCTGCGCGGCAACGGAATCCAAACATTCGCGCAAATATTTGGCCGCGTTGTATACCGGTATCACAATACTGATTTTATCCATCAAAGCCCCTCAAACGATTAAATTGAATTAATCATAATCGGTAGCTTTGACAAAAACAACTTTTAAAATTCAACTGATAACAACAGCCTTACGCCTGCGTCTGCTCTTTGCCCCCAGTCAGACTGACCATGGCAATGCCGCCGACGACCAGAAGACCGCCCCATACCTGCGACGCGTATATATGCTCGTTCAGAATAAAATAAGCTTCCGCTCCGCTGAATATGGGCAACAGATAATAAATAATGCTGGTTTTGACGTTGCCGATTTTGGCCAGTGCCGTATTCCAGGCCAGATACGAAATCACCGAGTTAAAAATACCGAGATAAACCAACACAGCCAAATCCTCGCCGTTCATCGTCAACAGGCGTTTTTCGCCGACCTCCCACCACATTAACGGAAAAAGAATAATCACGCCTAAAACCGCCGTCGCGGCAAGGAACACCGGTTGCGAAACCGCGGCCGGACGTTTGGATTGCAGCAGCGAATACACGGCAAAACAAAAAGTGTTGAGAAGCATCCAAAAATCGCCGCTCACAAGTTTCATCTGTCCCAACCGGGTAAAATCGCCGCGCAAAATAATCACCAATACGCCTAAAACGGCAATCGCCAGCCCCGCAATCTGCTGCGGTCTGATTTCGATTTTTCGAAAAATTCTGGTCAGAATGACCAGAAAAATCGGTCCGGTCACGTCCAAAACGCCCATATTAACGGCCGAGGCGGTTCTTCCGGCATAATAAATCAGCGTATTGTCCAGAACAATACCCGTCACCGCCAGCGTTGCAATCAACGGCCAGTTATCCAGCAACAGCCGATAGTTCTGTTTGATTCCCGCCCAGGCCGCCGGCACCAAAATCAGACTGGCAACCAGCCAACGGCCGAAAGCAATTTCAAAAGGCATCAGCGTCGTTGCAAAATAGCTGGCCACAATCAGATTAAAACTCCAGAAAAAAACCGCGGCCAAAGCCAAAAAATATCCCATACCCGCACCTCCCGATTGATTTTTTCCATATATAATCATCGGCGGCACAAAAAAAAGAGACCATAGCCGGCCTCTTCGCATAAAAAATGCTAATACTGTTTTTTCCCGATATTTTTCAGTTTCCAGAACACGGCCTTGAGGCCTGAGGAACTTTTGGCTTCCTCTTGCCGCTCCCCGTGCCAGTGCCCTTCCAGAGCCGTCAGAAGAGACGGATGCGAAGTCATCTTCACCGCCTGCGCATTCTCGGCAATGTCCAAACTGATGGGAATCAGTTCCATACCGTTCTGCCTGATATGTTCCGCGCCGGAAATCTCATGATATCCGCATCGCTCCCAACGATGAAGCAATTCTTTTTTGCACATGCCGTAAACCTGACGGTAACCTTTTTCGGAAGCATATTTCAAACCGTACTGCATAATGTCCTCCGCCACTTCCGTCTTGCGGAAATTGCGAATGACCGCCATACGTTCAAACTTTACAAAATCGGAAAAAAAACGAATCCTCATGGTGCCGATCGGCAGCCTTCTTCTGTTTTTCTGAACATACGCCACAACATGGGCGGCGCAAAAATCATTGCCGTCAAATTCTTTCGTTTCAGGAATTCCCTGCTCTTTCACAAAGACCTGTTTCCTTACGGCCATGGCTCCTTTGTACAGTTCTTCGGAAGTGGCCAATTCAACTTTAATGATTGTCTTAGTATCCATACAACAATTATTAGATTGACCAAATCAAATTTAGAATATACTAATTTTATTAATAGGTTATATATTTTGAGTCGTAACTTACAGAGATTGTGAAAAATGAACATTAAAAGCAGCATTAACCTGATTCGCGGTATTCTCTACCTGCACGAAATAATCCGCTGCAAATCCATCAGCCGCGCCGCCGAAAACAACGGCATCAAAGCTTCCAACCTGAGCTTGATCATCAGCAATCTTGAAAAGCAAATCGGTGCCCGTCTGCTGAAGCGCACCCCTCAGGGCTGCTCGCCGACCCTGCAGGGGCAGAAAATTGCCGGGCAGGCCGTCGAACTTAAACAGCTCATCCAAAAACTCGCCGCTTGGCATGAAAACGGCGGCGCCGGAAACCGTTCTCTCAACATTTACGTATCACCCAATCTGGAACTCTGCGACTGTCGGGAGTTTGAACAACGCCACCCCGGCCTAAGATTGAACTTTGTTGAGGAAGACATCTTGGCCGACGTCAAGATCACCAACACGCCGCCGCCCGAAAAAGAAACCTGTTTCACCGAACTGCACATCGGCAGCGGACTTTCCCAAAAGGTTTGGATCTGCTGCAGCGAACAAAACACGAATGCATTGAAGTTTTTTGATTTTATAGTTGCAAAGTTACTTCTCTGATATGCTCAATCAGGGCTTTGATTTTCGGAATTTCCAGCCCGTCTTTGTGCGAAACGATCCAGAACGGATGACTGATTTTCAATCCGAGCTGCGATAAATGTATCAACTCGCTCTCTCTTTTGCCGATGGCAACAGGATGCAGACCGATTCCGATGCCGTCCCGCGTCATACGCAGCATCATCGCCGAAGAATTGGTCGTTGCCACCACCGACTTTGCCCCTTCTATAATCTTCTTCCATTGCGGCCAAACGCCCGCAAAATTTTCCCTGTCGCAAATCCGGTGGTTTTCCTGCAGGTCTTTAATGTCCTTGGGATATCCGAACTTAGAGAGATAATCCATTGAAGCGAAAAGACCGAACTTCAACTCATAACGGGAAACAATTTCCCCGTCGTCAAACTCCGGCTCGTCATAAACAATGGCCATATCCGTCGTGGAAATGGAATTGGGACTGTCAAGAGAACATACGATGTCTATTTTCACGTCGGGATATTTGGCAATAAACTCCGACAGACAGGCCGACAAATATCCCGTGCCCAAACCGTCGCTGGTCCACAGGCGGATTTTTCCGGAAACGTTTTTGTCGGAAACGGAAAAATTTTTGACCTTGTATATTACCTTGTCCAAATCGCAGGCCACTTTAAAAACCTCGCGGCCGTTCTCGGTCAGCCTGACGCCGTTATAGTTTCTCTCCAACAGCTGGCAGTGGAGTTTCTCCTCAAAGTTTTTCAGGGTTCTGGACAGGTTGGACTGCTTCATGGCGTTGGCCTCTGCCGTACCGTTGATGGTACCGTTCTTGGCCGTTTCCAAAAAGCTCAAAATCTCCTTAGCCCAGATAGACTTGTCCTTAATCCCCATTTTATATAAGCCTTATATGAAATTAGTTTCTTCACAATTTTATAAATATGAAATACATAATACACAAAAAAACAAACTATTCAACAAAGTTTATAAAGGGACGGAACAATGAGTATTATGGAAACTGCGAAAATAGAAGATACGGATTCGGAAGAGTATCGCAGCCTAGTCAGCGGAATCAATTGCCAGTTCGAAAACCTGTATCAAACGCTAAGTCGCTATTCCATCAAGGAAAGCGGCTTTTATGTACTTTTGGCCTATAAATGTTTTGAAAGAGCCGTTGACAGCGAACTGCGCCGTCATCAATGATTAAAATGCTTTAACAGCAGACGAAGCTGCTCGTCGATATAATCAAGAAGATTGTCGTCCGTTTTTCTGATTTTTTCAATAACCTGATTTTCCTTTTCCAGACGGGACAGGCTTTTATTATTAACTGTTTTATTATTCAGCATCTCGTCAATGCTGACGTTGAATTCCTGAGAAATTTTATAAACCATCAAAAGATCCGGAACCACTGTGCCTCTTTCCAGATTTGAGATTGTACGCCAGCTCACGTCACAGGTTGCAGCCAATTCTTCCTGCGTCATTCCTGCGGCCTCGCGAATTGCCCGGACCTTCAGGCCCAGATATTTCTTTGCATCTTCTTTCATATTATACTTATACCTTGAAACAGATTGTTTATCCACGAACAACTTTTCATAAAATATTATTCAAACAACAACAAAATACATATCCGAGGAATTAACTATGAAAGATATTAAAAATTTTAAGAGCTATACAACTAAAGAGCTAACGGCCGCCGATACGAAAAAGCTTGAGGAGTTCAGAAGAGTTCTGCCGCCGGCATGGTATCGCCTGCTAAACAACTTTTGCTGCCTTTCGCCCCGCCAGCAGTATTATGTCCTTAAAACCATCGAAAACATAAAGAAATACAATTTATAGAGCAAATGCCGCAAACGGCCGAACCCAAAACGTTTCGGCCGTTTGATTTTTTTATTTTCCCAAACACCAATATGTCCGCTTTAATCAAACGGCATTTTCCACGCCGCGTCCGAGTATGCGGAAAAACACATTTCAACCTGCTCTTTGCTGTTCTTTTCTTCAGTCAGCGGCGGAAGTTCATCCTTCGCAAAATATCTGCTCTCCGTAGTTTCTGCATTTTTTTGAAAACTGCCGCCGATAACTTCGCATAGCACAAAAAATTTGCAGACATTATAAGCGTAAACCGGCTTATTATGCTGATTGCGGTCATGAATAGCCAAAACTTTAACGGCCCGAACCTCAAGTCCGGCCTCTTCCTTCACTTCTTTTTCGGTATTGGTCTTAACCGTCTGGTCAAAATCCACCCATCCTCCGGGCAAAGACCACCGTCCGTCATTTTCCCTGACGAGCAATATTTTACCGTCTTTGAATACCACGCCTCTGGTATCCAGTTTAGGAGTTTGAAATCCCGTTTCGTTGCAAAACAAATCCTTAACCCGTCTTACGGACAACCCGCTGTATCGGCTCATAATTTCCGCAGCTATCTCTCGAACCCGTTCAAAACGCTCTTGGTCAAAAACGTCTTTCGTATATGTTAGACCGTTCTGTGCAATGGACTGCAGCTCTTTTGCCCAGTTCAGCCACTGTTCTCCGCTTTTCATAATATTCCAGGCTCCTACGAAATAATCTTTCTTTCGTTTCACCATACCAGTGTCATCGGTAAAAAACAATCCTAAAACGACTTGCCTTTCCGTCAAAAGCAGATATTATTCATCCCGAAAACAAAATTTTATCTCCAACCGGCAAAACACGGACAATGATGATGCAGGATATAATAAACGGACGCTGCGGTTGGTGCGGAACCGACAGCCTCTATGTAAAATACCACGATGAAGAATGGGGAAAAGCCGCCAAAGACGACAAAACCCTGTTTGAATTTTTGGTTCTTGAAAGCGCGCAGGCCGGTCTGAGCTGGATTACCATTCTCAGAAAACGCGAGGGATACCGCCGGGCCTTTTACGACTTTGATGTCAAACGGGTTTCCCAAATGACGAATGAAGACGTTGAAAGGTTAATGCGATTTGACGGCATCGTCAAAAACCGCCTGAAGATAAAATCCGTCATTGTCAACGCACGGCTGTTTATTGCGATCCAAAAAGAATTCGGCAGCTTCCATAATTACATTCTGTCGTTTTTTCCCGAAAAAAAACCTATTGTCAACAGCTTCCGATCGTTGAGCGAAGTCCCGGCTTCTTCTCCCCAGTCCGATGCCATAAGCAGGGATATGAAAAAACGCGGTTTCAAATTTTTCGGTTCCACAATCTGTTACGCCTACCTACAGGCAGTTGGTTTTGTAAACGATCATTTGAGCGGCTGCATTTGCCGCAAAAACAATATGCTCTGAAACTTATCCGGCCAAAGATTTTCCCAGCAGATAAGCTTGTGCGGGATATTCGGTATGATTGACCGCGCCGACCGGCCACACGCCGGAAGCAATAATCTGTCCCGCATCTTCCCAGCCGAGATAATCCAACAGAACCCGGTAATGTGACTTAATCGGTTCGGCCTGCGAAACATCCGTATTCGCATAAGTCATCAGCAGCACCGCTTTTTTCGGACGGTGGATGGAACCGTTAACGGCGTAAAAACGATCTATCACGGCTTTAAGCTGGGCGGAAATGCCGAAATAATACATCGGAGTGGCAAAAACGACCACATCCGCGTCAACAATATGCTGCCGGACAAATTCAAAATCGTCCTTAAACACACAGGGACCGTCCATACCGCAGGAATTGCAGCCGATGCACGGATGAACGTCTTTAAACGCCGCATCAAAACGCACCGTCTCGTGCCCGGCTTCTTCGGCTCCTCTAATAAAACTGTCGGCCAAAGTATTGGAATTTCCGTTCTTACGCGGACTTCCCGTTAAAACCAATATCTTCATTTTTCCTCCGTTTGTTGCAGTTGAAAATTTCGGCAAAGCGGATAAAGCCGCCGCCGCCAATGCCGTCTTGATAAAATCTCTGCGTTTCATGGCCGCTCATCCCCATTCAAAACCGTCATTTCGGCGCTGAAACCGCCTTTCTGTTCCGTCAAGGCCTCCAACCCCTTTTCAACCTCACCGAGTTCAATCAGATTGCTGTCCGGCGTATGCCCGTGGTCTTTATAAAAGAACCCCAGATTTCCCCACGGCACATAGATAAACATTTTCCCGGCCCGGGCAATCATGCCGCGGGGCGCGTTGCTCAGAGAAACCGGCCCGGGAAACTCGCTGATTTTTTCCTGCCCCGCAAAATCTATAAACTCAAATTTTGCCGGAAGCATATTCACCAGTTGTCTGGAAGCGGAATTATCCTCCATTTTTACAATCACGGTCTTGTCATCAAAAGCCAGTTTGATTCTCATCGCGCCTTCTCCTTTCGTATCCTCTGCGCGGACCGTTGCCGTTCCCATAAGCAATGCCGCCGCTAAAACGCCCCAAAAGTTCTTCATAAAAAAATACCTTATTCATAAATCGGTTTATAATTTTCAATATCGGCGTTTTTAATCAGGTTTATCGTCGTTAGCGCATTGGGAAGACCGATATAAGGGGCGGCCTGCAGCATGGCGGCCAGAAGCGTTTCCTTGTCGTTTCCGGCCTTCATGGCTCCGATGACATGAACGCTAAGCTGCTTTTCCGCCCCCAATGCCGTCAAGACCACCAAAGACAGAAGCTCCCGCTGCTTGATCGTCAGACCGCGGCGGGTATATATATCGCCGAAACAAAAGTCAGTCAGCATATCCGGCACGGCATTTTTATATTCTCCCGGCAAAGACGCCATGGCTTTTCTGACTTCATCGCCGTAAAGTCCGGTCTGAACGGCCAGACCTTTTTCGCGTCTGGTCGCATCCGTCGTTGTCGCCGCATTTTCCAAGGGCAGCTTTACTTTGCGCCCGGTCATAACCTCATTAAAAACGCCGACGGCGTTTAACGTGCGCGGAAAACCGATGTAAGGCGCACAGTTGTATATCGTTTCCCTGATTTCAAGCGGCATATTGCCGACATTCAGCGCCGCATTGACGTGCGCTTTCAACTGCGGCAGCGCCTGTATTGCGCTCAAAGCCGCCACCGTAATCAGCTCCCGATCTTTGTTACTGAGATTTCCCGCCGCAAAAACATCACCGAATATATTTCTCTGCAATATTTCCATAAATTCCGGATCCGTCGGGCTGGGCGTCCGCTCAGACTGAAAAAGCTCTTTGTAAACTTCCGATGCGCGTTCGGCTCTTGTCATGACACTCTCCTTCGCTTGAACAAAATTTGAAAACAAACACAAATTTAAGATTAATACAGTTTTAAAAAATTTCATTTCCGACCCCTTAAAATTTATCTGAAATCCGATATAATTATGATTGACGCCGCCCCTAAAGTCCAATATCGTTTTCTTATAAGTCCATAAATAAAATTTATAGGGAGGAAAGATGGAACTGACTCAGCTGCGCCAATTTAAAATCCTTGCCGAATGCTCAAGCATGACACAGGCGGCGGAAAAACTGCACATTTCCCAGCCGGCGTTGAGCGCGGCGCTCAAAAAGCTGGAAGACGAACTGGAAACGCCGCTGTTCGAACGCAAAAGGAGCCGCATGATTCTGAATGACGCCGGAAAACTTGCGCTGACCTATGCCGGAGCAATTATCGAAAAGGCAGACGAAATGAAAAACATCTTTCGTCGCTATATCAGACAAAACAATACGCTTCTGCTCGGTTTCTGCGACCCGGGACCAATGCGGCTTTCCGTACCGCTGTTCCAGAAATCCTGCCCCGAAATTGAAGTCTCTTCAGAACTTTTGACCAGCGAAGACAACGCCCCGAACAACCTGCTTTCACACAAATACGACATTGTAATTTCGCTGCGGGAACTGAAGCACCCGGATATTGTCAGTATGCCGTTTGCCCGCGAAGAGCTGATGCTTTCCGTTCCCGCGCAAGATCCGCTGGCCGCGGAAAAACAAATCTGTCTGCACGACCACCAAACCAGAAAAATCGCCGTTTACAGCATCGACGGAGCCTACGAACGACGGATTTCCCCGTTTATGAACTGGCTGCGCACGCTCCCCTCCGTCACATTCTATACGGACTATTTCGTCTTTCAGCAGCTGCTGAATCATAAAAACGTCCTGACTTTTACGACCCGGCTGGTCAGACAATACCGCAACGATGGCGGCAACAGGGTCGTCATTCCGCTGACTGACGAGGGAATCTCGGCCGTTTATTGGTTTTCATTTCTTCGCGAAAACCAAAAAAGAGCAGCTCCTTTTATTGATTGGCAGCGGCAAAACGCCACGCCGCTTTTAGGATTGGAATGAGAAAACATATAAATTTTATTTATAAATTCATAAAAAAACAATATTAGACTCACAAGTTTTTTCCTTTTATCTTTTCAGATACGCAACATAAAAGGAGAACAAAGATGAACGATACCCCGAACATAAGCAGACGCGTTTTTTTGAAAACCGCAGCGGCTGCGGCTGCCATTGCCGCCCTGCCCCCGATCGCCAAAAAAACCTATGCGCGGAATCCGGCGCCAAACGATAACGTCTGTCCGATGCTGTCTCAAAAAAGAACCCTTGGCAAAGGCACTGCCGCAATGGAAGTTTCCGCCCTGGGGTTCGGCGTAATGGGAATGACTTACAACCGCAGCCGGCACCCCGATAAAAAACAATGTATCCGTTTGCTTCATCAGGCCGTAGATCACGGGGTAACGCTTTTTGACACCGCCATAATTTACGGCCCCTTGAGCAATGAATTACTGGCCGGAGAAGCTCTGTCGCCGTTCAAGGATAAAATTATCGTCAGCACCAAATTCGGACACGAAGTTATCAACGGAAAAGGTACCGGCCGCCAAGACAGCCGGCCGGAAACAATCCGCCGTTATTGCGAAGAGTCGCTCAAGCGTCTGCGGCTTGATACTTTGCCGATGTTTTATCAACACCGGTTTGACAGCCAAGTACCGGTTGAAGATGTTGCCGGAACAATTAAGGATTTAATCCGCGAGGGCAAAGTTTTGCATTGGGGAATGTGCGAAGTAAGCTCGGAAACAATCCGCAAAGCGCATGCCGTCCAGCCGCTGACCGCCATTCAGAGCGAATATCATTTAATGCACCGAGATGTTGAAACAAACGGCGTGCTCGATGTCTGTCGGGAACTTGGCATCGGATTCGTTCCTTACAGCCCGATTAACCGCGGCTTTCTCGGCGGAAACATCAATGAATATACCCGTTTTGACCCAGACAACGACAACCGCCAGACCCTGCCGCGGTTCACGCCGGAAGCAATACGCCGCAATCTTCAAATTGTTGAAGTTCTCAACCGGTTCGGACGTACCAGAGGCCTGACGCCGGCACAAATTGCTCTGGGATGGCTGCTGAACAAGGCTGACTGGATCGTACCGATCCCGGGAACCACCAAGCTTGCGCATCTGGAAGAAAACATCCGTGCCGCCGATGTCAGACTTCAGCCCCAAGAGTGGAAAACGCTCGAAAACGAATTAAGCAAAATAAAAATTATGGGCAGCAGATATCCGGCAGACCAACAGGCTCTGGTCGGGAAATGACCCCCGATGGCCAAACAGCGCCCCAAAACAGAACATTCTGCTCCGAATGTTCTGTTTTTTTATAAACAATAACAAAAAAACTTGACTTTAATATTTACGGCCTGTATAGACCACAAACGTAAATCATGAAAAGTTTTGTAATCCTCATCGGAGGGCGTTAAAGCTGGATAAGATGACTGGGTAAAACCGAGAAAAACGGTTTAAACAAATACACGATATTAAAAACAATAAAAAAAGACCCACAAACACGAATTTTCAGGTTTTGAAGCGATAGGAAACATGAACAAAAACGCTTCAAATTTGCTGATAATCAAACCAACTCCTCGTTGGTTCAAGCTGTCATAACTTACCATAATAAAAACCCTCCGCAAGGGAGGGTTTTTATTATGGTGGGCCCAGATGGACTCGAACCAACGACCAGACCGTTATGAGCGGCCTGCTCTAACCAACTGAGCTATGGGCCCGTCACCAGTCAGCACTCAAAATAGGCGATTCACATCTGTTAGTCAAGGATAAATTTATTCCGCCTAAAGAAAAACCCGCAGGAGCGTAAACTCCGCGGGTCTCTTCTTTTAAAAGAAATTCTCAACCGATTTTTTCGATAATGCCATCCTTATATACAAACAGCTCGTCCGCATAACGGCCTTCGTCATCATGCATTCTGATTTCGTCACCGTCGCAAATTTCATCGACATCGAAATTTGCCTCATCCCTGACAATATGCATGCTAACCATTCGATAGTCCTTATCGGCAAAAACCTTAACATAGACAATACCGTGAACTTTTTCTCCAGACGGCAATATGCCGCGAAAATCACTGGCAAAACAGGGACATCCTACTTTGTTTCCTCCGTCGACATCCCGAAACAGCCAAATCAGTTTAATAAAATAGTTCGGATTTTCTGCATGAGGATCGTCAACTTCCAATTCGTTGTCCAACATATTCGCAAATAGGAACGCCTGCATGCGCTTCAAACCATCTTGGATTGAAGACACTTTAATTTCTCTTAACTTAGACATAAGCTTAAATATTTATAATAAAAAAACGCTACTAACTTAATACAAATAATTTGCTTGTCAATCGATTTTTCCGCCTCGGTAACAAACAAAACGCAACAGGTCAACGAACCTTTTTTATATCAGACTTTCAACAACATTATGCTGATGTGCAAAATCTTTGACCAGGAAGGTCGTCACTTCGGCCTGGGAATATTTCTGAAACAGCAGACCGTGCCCCAGACACAACCCGACGTTAATGTTAAAATCAGTCTGACATTCATTCAGATAAGCGGCCTGAGAAAGCGGATCGCAGCAGGGGCCGGACATTTCACCGCAGATACGGCAGGCATCAAGTCCGCTCTCCCGGCAATTGACGGCATAGACCTCAAAACCGGCTTCTCTCAAAACGGAAGCCAGCTTGTCCGCATATTTCTGCACGCCGATGCAATTGGCTATTCCCAGTTTTTTAAATCCGCAAACCCTGGCAAAATCTATCAGCTCCTGCAGCCGCGATTTGTTCTTGGCCTTGGCGCTCTTAACCATCACGTCCTTATCTTGCTCCGTATATGTTCCTTCACTCATTTTCCCAAATCTTCCATAAAAAATAAAGCCTCTTAAACGTTTAAGAGGCTTATATCACAAAAGGATTAAACTTTAGTTATCCAGGAACGAACGCAGTTTACGCGAACGTGACGGATGTTTCAGCTTGCGCAGTGCCTTGGCCTCAATCTGGCGGATACGCTCACGGGTAACGTTAAACTGCTGCCCGACTTCTTCCAGCGTATGATCCGTATTCATACCGATGCCGAAGCGCATACGCAGAACACGCTCTTCTCTCGGCGTCAGAGACGAAAGAATACGGGTACAGGTCTCTTTCAAATTGGAATGAATTGCGGAATCAAGAGGCTGCAACGCGCTGTCATCGGCAATAAAATCGCCCAGAGACGAATCTTCTTCGTCACCGACCGGCGCTTCCAATGAAACCGGCTCTTTGGCAATTTTCATAACCTTGCGCACTTTTTCAAGCGGCATTGACAAGCGTTTGGCCAACTCCTCGGGAACCGGTTCACGTCCCATTTCCGCCAGCATCTGACGAGAAGTCCGCACCAGCTTGTTAATAGTCTCAATCATATGAACCGGAATACGGATTGTCCGCGCCTGATCGGCAATCGAACGCGTAATTGCCTGTCTGATCCACCATGTGGCATAAGTTGAAAACTTATAACCGCGGCGGTATTCAAACTTGTCAACGGCCTTCATCAGACCGATGTTTCCTTCCTGAATCAAGTCCAAAAACTGCAAACCGCGGTTGGTATATTTTTTTGCAATGGAAATAACCAGACGCAGATTTGCCTCAATCATTTCTTTTTTGGCACGTTCGGCTTCGCGCTCGCCTTTTTTAATCGTATCGACCATCCGGCGATATTCGGTAATCGGCAGACCGCACTCAGTAGCCATCTGAGCGACGCTGTCGCGCAGTTCGGCGATTTCATGACCGTATTTTTCGACAAAAGTTTTCCAGTGCTTGTCATTTTTCTTGGAAATGTTTTCAATCCAGTTCGGATCAAGCTCCGATTTCTGATAAGCGACCAGAAAATCCTCGCGCTTGATTTTGCATGACAACGCATAACGCAGAAGCTTTCCTTCCAGCCCCATCAAACGCTTGTTCAGACCGTTCAGCTGTTCAACCAGCTGTTCGACCCGCACCGCGTTCAAATGGATGGAACTCATCAGTTCCACCAGTTCTTTTTTAACCTGCAGATATTTTTTCTCAACGGTCGGAGACACGGTTTTTCCGGCAATAATCGCCGCCACGCGCTGGCTTTGAATCTTTTTGAGATCGTCATAATAGCTGGAAATCTTGTTCAAAATTTCC
>CALXRQ010000028.1 GCA_944390895.1 uncultured Alphaproteobacteria bacterium | reverse complement strand
ATCTTCGATTTCACCGGCAGCCACCGGACGTTTTTGCGGAAGACTGTCCTCCCGCGTTCGCTGCGCGGCATTTTCAACCATTTCCTCAATATAGCTGTAAAAAGACGGAAAATCCTGAGGAAAATCATAAATTTCAAAAAACTCGCGGCTGTCTTTGGAATGGAGAACCGGATCGGCGGACAGACCGTCACGAAGTTTTTTCACCGCGTCTTCAACAATCTCATGCGTAATTTCCCTGCCGAGAATGGCAAAATCACCGTTGCCGAGAACAAAAAGCGTGCCTTTGGCGCTGCCGGTAACGCTGTCAAACAGCTTGGCAAAGATCTTGATAAATTCGGGATGGCGGTTTTTGGGCTTGAGCTTGGAAACGTTAACATACAGCACCGAATAACCGCTCGGGTTGCGCGCAACCCGGTCCAGGGCATCCAACAAATACTTCTCAGATATGGTGCTGACCGTTTTAGCCATCTTTTAATTTATCCACGCTTCAAAAAAATACTGCTCCGATTATAAACATCTCCGTATTTTATATCAAGTCTATTACTTTTTTGCTAACATTTTAGAAATTTTCTCCTGACAGCCTGTTACCGTATAAGGTTTGCTGATAAATGCCGCGTTCGGATTCTTTTCAATCAGTCCCAAAACTTCGTTGTCCTTGTTGTATCCGCTCATAAAGATAACATTAATCCCGGGATTAATCTGCCGCAGCTCGTCATAAATATCCACGCCGCTTTTGCCCGGCATAATTACGTCAAGCATCACGATGTCAATCTCCGGATGTTCCTTATAAATCCGCACGGCATCCAGCGGTTCATTGACAGTGATCACTTCCGCGCCGAGCGTCGTCAGAATATCCTTCATCAGTTCCAGCAGGATTTTTTCATCGTCGACCACCATCACTTTGGCTCGCAGCGAACCGGCCTCCTTATGTTCCGCCTTCTTCTCAGTCTTGTTGGCCACCACCGGAAAATAAAGATAAAAACAGGTGCCCTTTTCGGAGCTTTCGATTTTGATTGTCCCTTTGTGTTCCAAAACAATGCCGTATACCGCCGCCAGCCCCAGACCGGTGCCTTTGCCGATTTCCTTGGTCGTAAAAAACGGTTCGAAAATCT
Source organism: uncultured Alphaproteobacteria bacterium (assembly GCA_944390895.1). GTDB lineage: Bacteria > Pseudomonadota > Alphaproteobacteria > RF32 > CAG-239 > CAJLXD01. The sequence goes on along the minus strand of CALXRQ010000028.1, from coordinate 24,697 downwards.
TGTGCCTGATATTTTCGGGAATGCCGCCACCGTAATCGCGAACCGCCACTTCCAGATAACGCTGCGGTTTCACGCTAATGACCAAATCGGCAATATCTTCTTCCCTCAGCTCAACGTTGCGGGTCGAGATATCAATCTCTCCCTTTCCGTTCATGGCGTCCTTGGCATTAAACCCCAGATTCAAAATCATGCTCTGAATCAGGTTCCTGTTGCCGGAAATACAATGCTTCGAAGCTCTAAAATCTTCCTTGATCACAATTTTTTTGTTAACGCCGTGCTCAAGCAGGGTAACGGCATCGTGCAGGCACGCGTGCATATCCATCGGGCTGAACTTCTGCCCCTTGTCTCTGGAAAAAACCAGAAGCTGGGACGTCAGGTAAGAAGAACGTTCGCAGGCGTTAATGATAATGTCCGTATATTTGCGCAGATCCCGCCGGCTGCCGATTTTCATCTCCAGCATTTCGGCCGCGCCGTGAATGCCGGCCAGCATATTGTTGAAGTCGTGCGCCACGCCGCCGGCCAACCGGCCGATTGACTCCATCTTCTGGGTATGCGCAATCTGCAAGGCTTTTTTCTTGTTAAGGCGCGAACGATAAAACAAAAACAGCAAAATCAGCGCAAAAGCGGCAAAAGACAGATACAAATACTGCAGATAGCGTTCCACCGCCATTTTTTCCCGAACCGAATAGTCGCTGGTCCAGCGCTGCCTGATTTCAAAATGCTGAACCGGGCTGATCTGCGACAAAACCTTGTTGACAATGCGCATCAGCATGGCCCGGTCCGGCCGCACCGCCATACTGAACGAATAGGCCGAACCGACCACCGGCGCCACATAGCGCAGATTGTCCAACCCGTACATATCCATTGAAAACTTCGTATGCAGTATATCTCCGACAAAAAAGTCTATTTCGCCGTTGTTAACCGCGCGCAGCGCTTCCGCCACGTCGTTATAAACAATGAAATTATGTTCCTTTTTGCTGAAACGCGGCATCTGCGCCAGCGTCGTCTCGCTGATAGCCACCTTTTGTTCCAAAACATCGTCAAAGTTATTGATAAAGGCCGTATTGTTGTTGCCGAAAATTCCCAGCGACGAAGCAACGTAAGGACGCGAATAGATAAAATCAGCCGGATGACCGAAATTTCTGACTGCGGCCGACAGCATATCGACCTGCCCGCTTTCCAACAGCCGGTAGCTGCCGTCCCAGTCGCTTGAAGACACCAGTTCAAAGCGGATTCCCGTCAGTTGTTCAATAATCCGGACATAGCTTGAAGAAATACCCTTAAAATCCTCCTTGTCCAGATATTCGTACGGCGGCGCATCATCGGCCACCCCCAGTTTCAAAACCCTGTGCTTGTCGAGCCACGCCTGCTCTTCCGCGTCAAAATGCAGCACGGGAGCGTCAAAACCGTGCGGCTGAGCCCGAAGTCCGGCACTGCACCACAACAACAGTGCCGCCGCCGATAAAGCAATAAAGATTTTTTGTTTCAATGCCGGGGTTCCTTTCAAAACTCTTTACAGCTTAATCTTGCCATATCCTGATTTTTTTTACAAATAAAACTTTACGGTATGACCCATATAAAACTTGCCATTTTGAACTTCGCCATATATAATTTCATATAAAACAACTCTAAGCAAGGAGGCCCGGTTTTATGTCGTCAACAATCAAAGTCTGCATGGGCAGTTCCTGTTTTGCCCGCGGTAATGCCAAAAACCTCAAACTGATTCAGAAATTCATTGAAGACAACAATCTGGAAGCCGAAGTCGAGCTGACCGGGTTGCGCTGCTGCGACAACTGTTCCAAAGGACCCAATATCAGCATCGACGATACCGACTATAACAATATCGATCAGGGCAGCCTGCTGGACATTCTGGAAAAACACTTTCACAAACATGAGGGCTGATGCCGATGTCCAACCGCGAATATCCCCTGTATACCATTAAAAACAACTGTCAGGACTGCTACAAATGCGTCCGCCACTGCCCGGTCAAAGCCATTAAAATCGAAGACAATTCCGCCATGATTGTCCCTGACCTCTGCATTGCCTGCGGCACCTGCTACAAAGTCTGCCCGGCCAAAGCCAAACAGATGCGCAACGACCTCACCCGCGCCAAACATCTCGTATCTTCCGGCAAAGACGTTTATGTTTCTCTCGCACCGTCATGGATTACCGAGTTTGAAGGCGTCAGTCAGGAACAGATCATTGCCGCCATCCGCCGGCTGGGCGTCAAAGGTGTCAGCGAAACCGCGCTCGGCGCCGAAGAAGTTTCGACCAACATTGCCGCGCTTCTGGAAAAGGCCGACCGGGGACTTTTTCTCTCAACCGCCTGTCCGGCCGTGGTCGAATACATCAAAAAATATCAGCCCGACAAAGTGAAAAACCTCACGCCGGTCTCTTCGCCGCTGCTGGCACACTGCCGCATGCTGAAAGACAAACTGGGAGAACACATTGAAGTCATTTTTATCGGCCCCTGCATCGCCAAAAAAATCGAAGCGGACAATCATCCCGACCTTTTGAATCTGAGCCTGAGTTTCGGCGACCTGCGCCAATGGCTGAAAGACGAAGGCATCAGCTTAAAGGAGATCAACACCAGCGTGTTTGACAAGTTTGTGCTGGAAAAGGCCGAAGACGGCACCGCCTATCCCATTGAAGGCGGAATGATAGAAACACTTAAACCCTATGACAAAATCAAAAAAGCCTACCTCACCCAGATTACCGGCATTGAAAACATCAAACGCGAACTGGCCGATATGAAAGCCGAAGACTTCAGTCATCCCGTGTTTATCGAATGTCTGGCCTGCGAAGGCGGCTGCGTTTCCGGTCCGTGTATAACCACCAAAAAACCGGGACTGGAAAAACGCATTGACATCTTGAAGGAAACCTCTTTTTCTCCCGACATCAAAAACCGCACGCCGAGCTTTGACATCAAAATGAACTATGACGCCGACGGTATTCCGCGGCCGGATTTTGAAGAGGCCGACATCAAAAGGATGCTGGCATCCATCGGCAAATATACGGTTGAAGACGAAATCAACTGCGGCGGCTGCGGCTACGACACCTGCCGCAACTTCGCCAGAGCGCTGCTTTACGGCCATGCCGAACCCGAAATGTGCGTTTCGCACATGAAACATCAGGCTCAGAGCAAAGCCAACGCATTGCTGCGCTGCATTCCCTCGCCGATAGTCATCGCCGATTCGAAACTGAGCATTCTCGAATATAATGACAAATTCGTTGAAACTTTTTGGAACGACGACGAACACGCCGACATTTACGAAAAAGACAATCTTCACGGCGCGGATCTGCGGGACTTTGTCAGTTTCACCAATCTGTTCTCGGCTTCGCTTGATCTGGAGCAGGACATCAGGCGCGAACATATCCGCCACGATGACCGGCTGTTTGACGTCGTAGTCTTCAATATTGATAAAAAACAGATTGTCGGCGGCATCATGGAAGACGTCACCAACGTCGAAATGAAAAAAGAGCAGATTGCCGCGCGCGCCAAAGAAGTCATTCACAAAAATCTGGCTACCGTACAGCAGATTGCCTGCACACTGGGCGAACACATGGCCGAAACCGAAGTTCTGCTGCGCTCCATTGCCCGGGATTTCTCGTCGGAACCCGGCGGCAGCGACGAAAACATCACTATCAGGACCAAAACCAACAAAGGCGGCTAAATGGACAATTCCCTATTCATAGAAGTCAGCAAAGAGCAATGCCAGAAACACGGCGAAGACTGTTTCGGAGATACGGTTTACACCAAAAAAATTCCCGAAGAACAGCGCATCATTTCGGTTTTGTCCGACGGTCTCGGCAGCGGTGTCAAAGCCAACATTCTGTCTTCCATGACCACCCGCATGGCCATGAAGTTTGTCGAAAGCAACATGGAGCTGCTGCGTTCTTCAGAAGTGATGATGGACGCGCTGCCCATCTGCCAGGTGCGCAAAATCAGCTATGCCACTTTTTCCATCGTCGACAGTGAGCTTGAAGGCAAAACCCGCATTATCGAAATGGACAATCCGCCTTTCATCTTCATTCGCGACGGCAAAGAGCTCAACATCAAAAGCCGCGAGCTTTCCTCCCCCAAATGGAAAGACCGCACCATCAGCGTCTCACAGATTACCACCCAGCCCGAAGACCGGATCATTCTGATGTCTGACGGCGTGTCGCAGGCCGGGCTCGGCAATCCGAAATATCCGCTGGGCTGGCAGCGTCAGGGCTGCGTTGCCTATGCGCTGAAGATGATTCGCAAAAACCCCTATATCTCCGCCTATGACCTGGCTCATGCCATCGTCCGGGAAGCTCTGGACAAAGAGGTGGATAAACAGGCCGGCGACGACATCAGCTGTGTTGTTCTGTACTTTCGCAAACCCCGCAAACTTTTGGTGCTTACCGGCCCCCCGTTTGACGAAGACAAAGACCGTGAAATTGCCGAAATGGTTTCGCTTTATGACGGGAAAACAGCCATTTGCGGCGGCACGACCGCAAATATCATTGAGCGTGAACTCTGCCTCAAATGCGAAATAGACAAGACCTCTTTTGACGAAAACATCCCGATGGCTTCCACCATGGAAGGCATCGATTTGGTCACGGAAGGAATTTTAACCTTGACGGAAGTTTATCGTATGCTAAAAGAAGGTATCGAAAAAAACAAAAACAATGCCGCTGTCCGGCTGGCTAACCTGTTATTAGACAGTGACAGGATTGATTTCGTTGTCGGAACCAAAATCAATATTGCCCATCAGGATCCCAATCTTCCGATGGAACTTGAGATTCGCCGCAACATTGTCAAAAAGATTTTCCGGCTGCTGCAGGATAAATATTTTAAGGAAATTAGTGTTAGATACGTTTAAAAAGGACCCGAACCATGGAAAAAGTAAAAATTAAAATCTGCTCCGGAACTTCCTGTTTTGTCATGGGCGCTGCCGCTATCCAGGCCTTGGAATTTACGCCGCCGGAAGACATTGCCGACAAAATCGAAATCGTTGAAGTCCGTTGCATGAACCTTTGCCACAACGTCAATGACAAACACAATCACGGCCCGTTCGTATATGTCAACGACGAACTGATTGAAGAAGCGACGTTGGAAAAAGTCATCAACAAAGTCCGCAGCATTTTAAACAGCTGCAACGCCTAAGCAAAAAAAATAAAAGAGGAATAAAAGAGTGCTGGTACCCAAGAATAACGCAAGCTTTATGCGTACTAAAATTTTGATCAAAATTGCCGAAAGTTTTTTCGCCGACCGATTCGCAAATGCCGACCGCATTCCGCTTGAACTGCGTCCGAAAGAAATGAACCCGAGCCGCTGTTGCATTTACAAAGACCGCGCGGTTTTAAAATACCGCTGCATGGCCGGCATGGGCGCCTGTCCGGAAGAAGAAACCGACGAGCTCAAAACCCTGAAGTCATACGGCGAAGACGCGCTCAGCCGCGAAGAACTGCCCAAAAGCAAACTTTCGGTCATAGACATTGCCTGCTCGGCCTGCATCAAGGCGCAATATATGGTATCCAATGCCTGCCGCGGCTGCTTTGCTCAGCCCTGCCGGCTGAACTGCCCCAAAGAAGCCATTACCATGATTAACGGCCGCGCCCACATCGACCCTGAAAAATGCGTCAACTGCGGCCGCTGCCATGACGTCTGCCCGTATCATTCCATTATCAAGGTTCCGGTTCCCTGCGAGGAAGCCTGTCCCGTCGGCGCCATTACCAAAGACGAATTCGGCAAGGAACATATTGATACCGAAAAATGCATCTCCTGCGGCAAATGTCTGGCCTCCTGTCCGTTTGGCGCCATTGTCGAACGCTCGCAGATGGTAGACGTGTTAAAACAGCTGCACGAAACCGAAAACAAAGTCGTCGCCATGCTGGCGCCGGCCGTCATCGGCCAGTTCCCGGGCAATCCCAAAAACTTGGTCGCCGCACTGAAAAAAGCCGGTTTTGACGAAGTTATCGAAGTTGCCGTCGGCGCCGACATCACCACCCAGAAAGAAGCGGCCGAATTTATCGAACGTCAGGAAAAAGGCGCCAAACTGATGACTACTTCCTGCTGTCCGGCTTATTACCGCGCGGCCAAGGTTCACATTCCCGAAATTCAGCCTTTCGTTTCCGACACGCATACGCCGATGTATTACACCGCCGAACTGGTCAAAAAAGACACTCCGAACTGCAAGACGGTCTTTATCGGCCCCTGCCTGGCCAAACGCGTTGAAGCCGAATATGATCCGAACGTCGACTATGTGCTGACCTTTGAAGAAGTCGGCGCCATGTTTGTCGCCGCCCAGATCAACGTTGAAGAGTCCGGCGAAGAAGAATTCAGCAAAATCTCCTGCGCCCAGGGACGCCAATTCCCGATTTCCGGCGGCGTGGCCGGCGCGGTACAGGCTCTGGTCGGAAACAAGGCCGACTACCGTCCGGAAAAAATCGACGGTTTAAGCAAGGAGAACATCAAATTGCTGAAACGCTATGCCACCAAAGGCTGCGAAAACAATATGCTGGAAGTAATGTGCTGCGAAGGCGGCTGCGTCTCCGGCCCGGGCTGCGTTGCCCTGCCGGCCAAAGCGACCCGCGCGGTTCAAAACTACGTCGCCACCGGCGAACAGCTGACACCGGAAACCAAAGTCGGCGAAAAATAACACTTCCGCAACAAAACCAAAGGGCTTGGATTTTTCCAAGCCCTTTTTTTATGTTCAGGCGGTCAGTTCTATTTTGATGTTCCTGCCGTAAAAACTCAACAGCCGAAACAGCAAAAACAACGGCACGCCTTTGCCCGCTTCCAAACGTTGAACATATTTGACTGTCAGACGCGTCTGCCGGGCCAGATGTTCAACGCTGACTTCTCTTTCACGCCGCAAACGCTCCAGTTCTTTGCCGATAAGTTTCCGGACTTCGTTAAAGCGCAGTTTATCCGTTATTTCTATTATCATATTTTCAAACTCCCGTTTTGTTCAAACTAAAACAAAACCGCCTTGAAAAAACATCAAGGCGGTGGAGCTGAAAAACTGTAAGAGTACAGTCACCCTTATTCGTCCGGCAAGCCGGCTTATATCAGGCACTCCACCCGAAGTGGAAAACTTTAATCTCTTAGATGTTTTTCAGACACCGCAGACCGTCTCCGGCCTGCAAAGCTTATTGTAGTGAAGAATGGTTAAATTACAATAAAATTTTCACCCCAAAAACAAGACATACTGCAAAACTATAAAAGCCGGAGAATGAGGTAGATAATAAGATTTTAGAGAGAAAGTACCGGAGCGTACATAGAAGTACGTGAGAACACTTTCTGCTCGCTAAATCTGTATTAGATGCCCATAGAACGTCTTTTTAATCTTTGCCTATGTTTATATTCCGATTAATATATACCGACAGGATTATGCCGAAAGAAGCCATAACCGAGAGCATGACCGTGCCGCCGTAGGAAATCAGCGGCAGAGGAATGCCGACCACCGGCAACAGCCCCAGAACCATAGCAATGTTGATAAAGACGTAGAGAAAATAGTTGCAGGCCAGACCGATGGCGACCAGCTTGCCGAAATAGCTGTTGCTTTTGAGCGCAAAAGAATAAGTATAGGCAATAATCAAAAGATTGATAATCACGACAAACACCGCCCCGACCATACCAAACTCTTCGGAAAGCATCGTATAGATAAAGTCGGTATGCTTCTCGGGCAGAAAATTAAGATGGCTCTGCGTGCCTTTCAAAAAACCCTTGCCGAAAACGCCGCCGGAACCAAGCGCAATTTTAGACTGAATAATGTGATATCCGGCGCCGAGCGGATCGCGTTCCGGATCCAGAAACGTCAGCACGCGGTTCTGCTGATAGTCATGCAGAAAGTGCCAGGCAACCGGCAAAGAAACAATTCCGCCCAATATCACCACGCCAAACTTCCACAACTGCACGCCGACAACAAAGAAAATCATGCCGGCCGTAAACAAAAGCATCAGCGCCGTACCCAAATCCGGCTGAATCACCACCAGAAATGCCGGAAAAAGCGTCATCAGAACCGGCGGAATGATGCCGCGGAAACTTTCAATTGTCTGCAGCGAAGAAGTATGAAAATAGCGTGCGAGCGCCAAAACCAGCGCAATTTTCATCAACTCCGAAGGCTGAATCTTGATAATCCCCAGATTAATCCAGCGCTGCGCCCCCATGCCGATATGGCCGGTCACTTCCACCACCACCAGCAAAATCAGCGAAATAAAATAAAACACATAGGCATAACGCATAAAAAGGCGAATGTCGGTCATGGCAAAAAACAGCATTACCGCAAAACCCATGGCAAAACGCACCAGATGATTCAACGCCCAAGGGCTCCAACTGCCGTTGGCTGCCGAATACAGCATCAGCACACCGATAGAGGCCAGCATGGTAATAAACAAAATATAAGCAAAGCTCAAATTGAAAAACTTTTCAGTCAGGCTCATGCTCTGGTTTCTAAAACTCGTTTCATAAAACTTATACATTCACCCTCTCTATTCCGCCGGATAAGGAAGCAGACTCATATCAATCGGTTCTTTAATGCGGTCGTCACGAACACCTTTCAGGGTCGGATCCAGCTTGACGGCTTCCAGCAAAATCTGGCTCGCAATCGGCGCCGCCGCGGAAGCGCCGCCGCCGCCGTGTTCAACCAAAACCGCCACGGCATATTTGGGATTGTCCACCGGCGTATATCCTACAAACAAACCGTGGTCACGCAGCCGCCAGGGCAGTTCTTCCTGCTTCAAAATACGTGTCTGGCGCTCTTTCATCGTAATGCGGCGAACCTGAGTCGAACCGGTCTTGCCGCCCATTTTGATACCGTTGTAATCATAATGCGAACGATAAGCCGTGGCACCGGGAACGTTCACCACCTCATACATGCCCTGCTTGACAATATCCAGATAAGCCGGATTAATTTTAATCCGCGGCAGATGTTCCCGGTCGTAATCGCTCAGTTTGCTGAAAGTCGGTTTAACTTCATAACCGCCGTTCACCACGCGGGCAATCATGGTTGCCAGCTGCAGCGGCGTCGTCAGAATATATCCCTGCCCGATTCCCGAAATCAGGCTTTCGCCCTGCTGCCAGCTTTCGCCGAAACGTCTCAGTTTCCATGCCCGGTCCGGGATCAGTCCGGCCTTCTCATTTTCCAGACCGATGTCTATTTTGCTGCCCAGACCGAAGCGCCGCGCCATTTCCGCCAGTTTGTCAATACCCAGCCGCAACGACGTTTCATAAAAGAAAATATCGCAAGAATGCTTGATTGCCTCTATCACGTTAAGATAACCGTGACCGCTGCGTTTCCAGCAGTGAAACGCATGCGTACCCAGCAGCATCTTCGCCGCGCAGAAAAAACGGGTGTCAGGCTTGATGGTTCCGGATTCCAAAGCGGCCAGCGCCGTAATAATCTTAAACGTAGACCCCGGAGAATACTGTCCCGAAATGGCTTTGTTGCTCAACGGTTTTTTTTCGTTGTTAACCAGCGCGTTCCACTGCTCGTTGTTCAGTCCCTGCGAAAACAGGTTCGGATCATACGACGGCGTGGAAACAAAAGCCAGAATTTCGCCGGTATGCACGTCAAGCAGAACCGCCGCGCCGCTTTCTTCGCCAAACAGATCATAGGCTTTTTCCTGCAGCCGGGCGTCAATCGTCAGATCAACCCGCTCTCCGGGAATTCCGTCTTTACGCTCAATCTCTTTCATTACCCGGCCGTAAGCATTCACCTCCAGTTTCAGGTTACCGCCCTTGCCGCGCAGCTTTTTCTCATAATATTTTTCAATGCCGGATTTGCCGATTTTAAACCCCGGCACCTCAAGCAGCGGATCGTCTTTGACGTCTTTGTCCGAAACGGAAGACACATAGCCCAGAATATGCGCCATTTTCTCGCCATAGGGATAATAGCGGGACAACCCCTCGTCAATGATAATGCCCGGCAAATCCGGAGCATTGAGCTGGATTTTTGCCACCTCTTCCCAGCTCAAGTTGTCTTTAATCTTAATCGGCACGAAACTTCTTTTGCGCTTGATTTCCTTCTTGATTCGCTCTTCTTCGCTTTCGCTCAAAGGCATGATTTTCTTAAACGCGTCAAGCGTCTGCTGCAGATTCGGCGTCTGCTCGGCCACGATCAACGCCTGAAAATTCTGCTGGTTGGTTGCAATCAAGACACCGTTGCGGTCATAAATCAGACCTCTCGGCGGAACCAACAGCCGGGTCGAAATGCGGTTTTCGTCGGCCAGCGTTTTGTACCGGTCAGCCTGATAAACCTGCAGATAATACAACCGCACGATAATCACCATCAAGAGCACAAATTTGCCGATGCCGACAATCAGCGAGCGGCTGATTAAAACTTTTCCCTTATCGTTGTCTCTGTTCATGGCAGTTCCTCATCCTGAACCAGATAGCTCTGGACAAACGCATTCATCAAAGACAAAACCGGATAAGCGGCTATCGTGACCAAAAAGCTGAAAAAAGCGGCCGGACCGGGCAAAAACTGCCCGTAATAAATCGACACCATCAGCCACTTACTAAAAAAGGAGACAAACGACAAGGCCGCAAACCCGTACCACGTGATGACAAAAGGCTTGCCATAGAAAAAACGTCCCAGATTGTTGAGCAGAATATACATAACGAGCAGGGTAAAAATATTTGTCCCCATCGGCACCGCGCTGATAATGTCTTCAATCATTCCCAGCAGATAAACCGAAATCAGGTTGAATATGTCCGGACGGTGAATCATCCAATAATAGACGCAGACCATTCCCACCGCCGGACGAATATTGTTAAACAGAGCAAAATCCAACGGCACATAAGACAACAAAACCAAAAACACGGAAAACAGCAGCGGAATCATCCGCTGCACCGTCGTTTTCAGGCTTTCGGTTACTTCGTCTTCCATCGCCTATTCACCATTCTTGTCATCATCGTCGGCAATAACGCCGTCCAAACCGTAATCCACAATCCGGACATATTCCAACCGGTCCAGATTGTTAAAAGGCTTGATTTTAACATTGTTTTTTTCAACCGAAACAATTTTTCCGACCGGCAGTCCCGACGGAAAAACACCGGCCACCCCCGAAGTTACGATTCTGTCGCCGACATTGAGTTCCGCATCCAAGGGAATAAAAACCATCTTAGGCTGAGGCGTATTGTCCCCGGACAAAATACCGCGCACTCTGGTTCGCTCCACCATAACCGGAATTTTAGAGTTAATATCCGTAATCAGAATAATCTTGGAATACATCTGCCCCACCTGATCAACCCGGCCGATAACCCCGCGCTCACTCAGCGCCACCTGCCCCTTTTTCACATTGCCGCCGGTATAGGCTATCAGAGAATGAGAAAAAGCGTCGCCTTCTTCGGCAATAACCCGGGCCGTAATATATTTTGCTTCCGGCGGCGCCACATAGTTCAGCAGATTTGACAACAGCTTGTTTTCGATCTCCAGAACCCTGGTCTTGTCATAAAGGTCCAAAAGCTTTTTATTTTCTTCGCGCAGAGCCTGATTGTCCTTATACACTTCTTTCAGCTCGCGGAAATAGTCATAAACGCCGGCAACGGCCCGCGCCGGAACCACCAGCACGTCAACCAGCGGACTCACCATGTCCGTCGCCACCGAAGAAGTCTTCTCCACAATCAGGGTTTCGGTCTTGTTCAGAAGCATCAGCACAAAAGCAGAAATAAACAACAGCACAATGGCAAACTTTTTTGCCAATATCCTGATGTAACTCAAATGTATAAATAAACTTCTGCGGCGTTTCATTCAGGCCTCTGCAAGGTTTTCGGGAAAACGACCCGGATGCGGCAAAGGCTCATTCCGCATTGCCGATTTTCAAACGCCCTCAGGGCTGAACGAAAAGCCGGCGGCGGATGAGCCTTCTGCACGTTTCCAAATTAATACATCGACGACAGTATCGAACGGAAGCGGTCAATATTGTCCAAAGACTTGCCGGTACCCTTAACCACACAGGCCAGAGGTTCTTCGGCAATCGAAACCGGCAGACCGGTTGCATTGCGCAAAACCTGATCCAGATTAGCCAGCAAAGCGCCGCCGCCGGTCAGGACAATGCCTTTGTCAACGATATCGGCAGCCAGTTCCGGCGCCGTATGTTCCAATGCGACCTTAACCGCCTCAACAATCTGAGCCACCGGCTCGTTCAGGCTCTCTGCGACCTGACGCTCGGTAATGACGATTTCCTTCGGCACGCCGTTCATTAAATCGCGGCCTTTGATTTCAATCGTGCGGCCCTCACCGTTTTCGGGAGCGCAGGCGGAACCGATTTCCTTTTTGATACGCTCGGCACTGCCTTCGCCGACCAACAGGTTATGATTGCGGCGGATATAGGAAATAATGGCGGCATCCATTTTATCGCCGCCGACGCGCACCGAACGGGCATAGACAATGCCGCCCAAAGACAGAACGGCCACTTCGGTCGTGCCGCCGCCGATGTCAACGACCATTGAACCGGTCGGCTCAGTCACCGGCAAATCGGCGCCGATTGCCGCGGCCATCGGTTCTTCAATCAGCCAGACCTTGCGGGCGCCGGCCGCTTCGGCGGATTCCTGAATCGCGCGGCGCTCAACGGCGGTCGAACCGGACGGAACGCAGACGATAACCATCGGAGAAGCAAACGTGCGGCGGTTGTGCACCTTGCGGATAAAATATTTAATCATCTCTTCCGCAATTTCAAAATCGGCAATAACGCCGTCACGCAACGGACGAATGGCATGAATATTTCCCGGCGTGCGGCCCAGCATCTGCTTTGCCTCGTTGCCCACAGCCAAAACCTGCTTTTTGCCGCGGTATTCTTCAATTGCCACCACGGACGGTTCGTTAAGCACAATACCCCTGCCTTTGACATAAACCAGAGTATTTGCCGTACCCAGGTCAATCGCCATGTCTGCCGACAGCCACCCCATTAACTTTGAAAACATTGATTACCTCTCAGAAATATATTTCGAATTTAGTTTATTAGCCTATTTTTATAACCATATTGGTTTTAGTGCAACAACTATAATATTTTTTTAACATCATTTATCAAATTTTTCCGGCCGGCGTAACATTCGTCCAAACGCAAATCCGCCCTCAGTTTATTGGCAAACCAGGTACGCTGCCGTTTGGCATATTGCCGGGTGTGGAGCTTGCCCAGCTCGACCGCTTCGGACAGAGAACATTCGCCCCTGACATAAGCGCCGATTTCCGGCACGCCCAAAGCTTTCATCGCCGGCAGGTTTTCAGGCAGATTCCGCGACAGGAGCCTGCGCACTTCGTCTTCGGCGCCGGCTTGTATCATCTCGTCAAAACGCCGGTAACAGCGTGCGTCAAGTTCTACCGTCTGCGGACAAATCTTAACCACCTTAAACCGCGCCTCGGGAATTTTTTTCACCATCGGCTTTTTATGCCACTCGGAAAGGGGAAGCCCCGTCTGCATCCATACCTCATAAGCCCGGGTGACGCGCGTCGTATCGTTCGGGCTCAGGCGTGCGGCGGTCTCCGCGTCTGCTTTGCCCAGTTTTTCATGCAGAGCCGGCGTACCTTCCCGCTGCTGCATCAGCCGCACTTCCCGCCGAATGGCTGCATCCGCTTCCGGGATCGGCGTCGTGCCGTTAATCAAATTGTCAATATACATTCCCGTACCGCCGACCGCAATCGGCAGGCCGCCCCGCGCCCATATCTCGCGGATTTTGAATACCGCCCGTTCCAGCCAGTCTACCACCGTGCCGTTTACCGACGGATCGTAAATTTCATATAAATGGTGCGGAACCTTTGCTCTGTCCTCTCTGCCGGGACAGGCCGTAATAATCGGCATATCTTTATAGACCTGCATTGAATCGGCGTTGACGACCTCACCGTTCAACGCGGCGGCCAAGTCAAGCGCCAGCCCCGATTTTCCGGACGCCGTCGGTCCGGCGACGACTATTACCCGATTTTCCTGCATACAGCCCCGTTAACCAGTTTTTCACACAAAGACGGATAATCGATTCCGCAATACGCAGCCTGCTCCGGAACCAGGGACAAAGGCGTCAGTCCCGGCGCCGTATTAATTTCCAAAAGCACGACGCCGTCTTGCTCGTTATAGCGAAAATCACAGCGCGAAACGCTGCGGCAGCCGAGTTTTTTATGCAGCCGTTCGGCATAATCCTTACACGTTGCCGTCACCTCGTCTGCCAGCGGCGCCGGCAGAATATGCTGCGTCATGCCGTCGGTATATTTGGCCTCATAATCATAAAAAGCCGTCTTGGCCCGCAGCTCCGTCACCGCCAGCGCTTTGCTGTCCAACACCGCACAGGTCAGTTCCTTTCCGGGAACATACTGTTCGACGATAAGCGCCGTATCGTCATCGTCATAACGGACTTTTTCGACGTCTTCGGCCGTCTTGACAATAAACACGCCGACGCTGGAACCGTCACACTCCGGTTTAACGACAAACGGCAGTTTCATAGATGTGCCGCGGCGCTTGAATTCCCCGTAGGTCATTTCTTCGCTGGCCGCCGTTTTAATACCGCAGGATTGAGCCATGATTTTGGTAACGGCCTTGTCCATTCCCATCGCCGAAGCCTTCACGCCCGAGTGCGTATAAGGAATTTGCAGCAAATCAAGCAATCCCTGAATTTCGCCGTCTTCGCCCCAGTTTCCGTGCAATGCGTTAAAAACAACGTCCGGATGTTCCTGTTCCAAAACCCGTATAAACGCGCGCACGTCACGCAAATCGTGACAGACGACCTCATATCCTTTGCTTTTCAGAGCATCGGCCACACCTTGCCCGCTGACCAGACTGACCTCGCGTTCAGCGGAAAATCCGCCCATCAGAACCAAAACTTTTTTAGACATTTTTATTTTTTCCTTTATTGAAATATTTTTTATGTTATTGTATGCCCAAAATATTAAAGAAAGAATAAAATAATGCCTAAGTTTACAGCCGTTTTGCTCTTTTTATGCATGTTTCCGGTCCGCGTTTTTGCTTTCAGCGTCGAGCACGATTTCAATGTGCGGCTCGGCGTGTTTAACGCCAGCGACACCACCTTTACCTACGCCTTGACACCCGGCGGATACGCCGTCAGTTCCGAGGTGGCCACCGCCGGCCTCTTTGACACGCTCTATCCGTTCAAAGCGGTTTATTCGACCACCGGCAAAATCAAAAACGGCGGCTTTGAAACGTCCAGCTACAAATATGAGTCCCGTTCCCGTTTCACTAAACGCACCAAAGAACTGGTTTACGACGACAACGGCCTGCCCTTATACCGCATCAGCAGCAAAAACGACCGGGAAAAAAAGGTTGAAATCAAGAACGACCTCAACAACCGGGACACCACCGATTTACAGACAGTTTTCGCCAAACTGGCCAGACAATACAATCAGCTCAAATTCTGCGATTCCCGCATGGAGGTTTTCGACGGCAAACGCCGCTTCTCCGTCATTTTCAAAGACGAAGGACGGGAAAACGTTGCTCTTAACGGCAAATTCAAAATTTCCGGCGAAGCCGCCAAATGTTCAATGTATATTGACAAACTCAACTCCAAGGACGATGATTTGCTCTGGGAGCTGACATCCAAACATCCGGTATATTTCTGGATTATGGAACATCCGGAAAAGAAAGTCCCCTTTATTGCCAAAATCGAGGTTGAGGAAACCCCTCTCGGCAAATTGGAAGTATACAGCCAAAACATTAAAATTAAGGAATAACCGATGCCGCATAAATCTGAATTGCTTCTGCCCGCCGGTTCGCTGGTCAAACTTAAAACCGCCGTCCTTTACGGCGCTGACGCCGTCTATGCCGGCACGCCGGACATGTGCCTGCGCGCCCAGTCCAAAATTTCTCTGGAAGATCTGGAGGAAGGCATCAAATTCGTTCATACCCGCGGCAAAAAGATTTACCTGACCTTAAACCTGTTTATGCACAATCGCGACGTGGAAAAACTCCCGACCTTTGTCGACACTTTGCGCCGTCTTAAACCCGACGGCGTCCTGATTGCCGACCCCGGCGTCTTTCAATATGTCAAAGACCACGCTCCCGAACTTAACCTGTTTGTCTCGACTCAGGCCAACGTCTGTTCCTCTCAGGCTGTAAAATTCTGGCAGCGGCAGGGAGCAAAACTTTGCGTGCTCGGTCGTGAAGTTACTTATGACGAAATGAAAGAAATCCGCGAACAATGCCCGGACATTCTGCTTGAATGTTTTATGCACGGAGCCATGTGTATGTCCTATTCCGGCCGTTGCCTGATTTCCAACTATCTGGCCGATCGTTCCGCCAACCAGGGCAAATGCGCGCACTGCTGCCGCTGGCACTATAAACTGCACCTGCGTCTCAAAGACGGATCTGTCAAAGAACTGCTTATCGACGAACACAACAAAGACAGCTTTGAGTTTCTTCTGGAAGAAGAATTTCGCCCCGGAGAATATTTTGAAGTGGTTGAAGACGAACACGGCGGCTATATGCTGAACTCCAAAGATATGTGCCTGTTGCCGCGCCTGGACGATTTGCTTAAAATCGGCATGGATTCCCTCAAGGTCGAAGGACGCAACAAAACCGAATATTATGCCGCGACCGTTGCCCGCACATACCGGCAGGCCATCGATGACTACTACGCCTCCCCGCAGAACTGGAACTATGAGAAATATATGCCCGAACTCTATACGCTGCAAAACCGGGGTTATTGTCTGGGCTTTCACGACGGAAAACTGACCAACGTCTCCCAGAACTATGAATATACGCGCACGCTTGGCGACTGGCTGTTTGCCGGTTCCATTGTCGAATGGGACGGCGACGACGCCGTCTTTGAGGTCCGCAACTATATCAACGGCGGCGAATTTATCGAATTTCTCATTCCCGGCACTTTGAACAATCTCCGCCTGACCCTGTCCGAATTTGAAGACGCGCCCAGCGGCGAAATTACCCCTCGGGTTTCGGCCGGACAAGGCAAAAAAATCCGCATTCGTCCTCAAATGTGGAACCGGCCGGTCAGCGAAATAAAAAAACTGCTGCCGCAATATACTATTGCCCGCAAGCCGGCACCGTTGCAGGGCGAAAATGCGGAAATGCTCCGTCATAAAAAAGCGGAGTTCCGCGAGCTCTGCCATAAAGAATAACCTTTAACCGAACACTGCTCCAGCGGTGTTTTTTTATTTCCGGAATTTTAGCCTGCATATATTGACAAAAATATCGAAAAATGATATTTTAACCGGACTGACAAATTATGAATTATCTATTTATTAACATAAAAAAACCTTTTTTCAGATGAAAACAAAAGGAAGCTTGGTCCTCAACGGACATATTTATGAATTGGAAGGCACAAAATTGTTTAACGTTGCTTTCAACAGAACAGAAGTAAATGCGTCTTTGTATTTTTACGTCAACAGTTACGGCCTCCGAAAATATGACGCCGTCATCATCGGAGAACATTTTTACTGGATTGTTGACGGAGAATTCAAAGAAGCGGCGGTTTTCAAATTTGCCGGCAGCGAAAATACGTCTTTCTGCCGCACTGCGTTTGAAGGAAAAGACAACTTTGTCTTTCAGGTCGAAAACGCTACTCAGAAAACGTTCCTGCTGGGACGCAGTTTTGAAGAAATTGCCGAGGGCGTTTACAAAATCGGCAAACAGGTGTTCCAAACGGCCCCAAACGGCGATCTGGAGTTTATGCAGAAGTGCGAGAACTTCGAAGTCTGGCAAAATCTGCTGGAAATATGGATCGGAGAACCTGATTTTTCGGATTTATATGTTTACCAAAAAACCGGCAGCGGCTGGCAGTTTAAACAACATATACTTCCCGGCAGCGTTCGTCAGGCTATGTTAAAAGAAGCCAGGTCTGCCAAACGCTGAAATTTGAGAAGAACGCCAAAGAGGTTGCAGCTTAAAAACTGCAGCCTCCTTTTTTTTGGCAGGTAGTCAGAAGATTTTGGGTATTTTCTCTCAGAGTCAAAATGCGTTGATAGTTTTTGCGGTTTTTCCTCTTGTCATAAAGCGTCAACAGCCTTTCGCAGATAAACAGCGTATTTTCAAATTTTTTCGGAAGCGAAACCTTCTCATCGTTAACATAGTTCAATGCCTCCTCATACATTGCCGCCGCACACTTGGGATCTTTGACTTCTCCGGCCACCTCGCAATAGGCGCGGCGTTTGTCCTCGGCGTTAAAATTGGCAATCACTCTCTGTTTTATCTTGCACAGATGTTTTTCGTCTCCGAGATATTTGTAATTGTCCGCCATTCGGTTCAATACCGAAATTTTCTCCAGATTGTCCTGAGCAAATTTTAAGCCTCGGCGGTAATATTTCAGAGATTCGGCAAAGGCACGACGGTTGTCCCCGGTCGCATTAAGCGCATTTTTAAAGCTTTTGTTGAACAGCGCGTCCGCAAGATTATTGTACGACCAGTACATAATCATATTATATTTCAGCATATCCTCGGAACTGATGCCGGCATTGCGGCGGCCGAGTTCAATCACCCTGTTATAAGCGGCGATCTCCTCGTCAGGATTGCCGCCGCGGCCGGCAATATCCGTCGCCTGACGGTAAGCCTGCAGAATATTGTTCACCTCAGAGGAACCGAAAGTTTCTCCACTCATCATAATCTCCGTAATAAAAATGATTTTTTGCGTCAGGTTATCTCAGACAATAGCTTTCCTGCTCCAGCCCGTACTTTTTGTGCACAGGACAGTCTTCGCACAGGCAGCCTTTGTTTTCCTTAATGCAGTTACTTTTCTCATAAGCGCAGAACATACACTCAAAATGATCGGTCTCGCTGAGGCCTTCCATCAGATTCATAATGTTTTCGGGCATACTTTTAATTTTGCATCCGGTCGTATAAGACGGACAATGCATACATTGGCACTCTTTCAGATTTTCTCTGCTTCTTTCAACTTGCATATTTTTTCTCCTCTTGATAAAAACTCTAAGCATCAATTAAATTATGCACTGACGCCCGAAAAACAAGAGTTTGAAAATATACAAATTAGACTATACCCGTTTGAAAACGCCGGGCTCTATCGGCGGCAGGAAACTGCTGCGCCGGCCGACCACAAATTCAACCTTGTCCACCCGCGAAAACATCGAGCCTTTGTGACAGGCCAAAATCATCGCGTCGATTTTTTCTTCTTCACCACGCATCAAAATCTCAACGCTGCCGTCATACTCGTTGTGAACCCAGCCCGAAATTCCGCCGATTTCCTCCGCCGTTGACACCGCCCAGCGTCTGAAACCGATTCCCTGTACCCGGCCTTTAATCTTGATAAATACTTCCCGCTCCATCTTAGTCCGGACTTTTCAAAAACTTCTCAATATCTATCAGTTCCTGCTTGAGCTCGCCGCGCTTTTTCTCGGCTTCTTCAACCACGCCCCAGTTTTCGGACTGCCACAGTTCTTCGACATACGCGGCTTCAAAAGCTTCGCCGGCGTTAATCCGGCCCTTGACCAGAGCTGCGGCCAGCAGCACCGAACGCATATTCAGCGCCGCTTTGAAAAAGGCAACCAGTTCCTTGTCGCTCAGACTTTCCAAAAACAGCTTCATCCGGTCTCCCGTATACGGCTCCTGCTCCGGAACGTCAATTCCCTGCGTCGTTTTCAAACGCACCTCCAAAGCCTGCTGAGCCCACTCCAAAATCGGTCCCCACAATCTTTGCTGACGTTCCATCAGGTCTTTGTTTTCACCCCAGAACAAAAGCATGTCGGTCATCGAAAAACGCAGCAGTTTTTCTATAATTTCCTGCCGGTTTTTCTTAACGTCTTCTTCGGCCTGTTTCCAGTTTTCCTTCATTATTTGCTTTCCTTTTGCGGTTTAAACATTTTCAAAAGATCTTTGGCGCTGTCTTTCAAAGCCTTCACGTCCGTTTCAATAGTCTTGGTCGTGTCCTGATATACGTCTTTGGTTGCCGCGCCGACGCCTTCGGGTTTCGGAAACTTATCGGCATAAGGCGTATTGATCAAAGCCGTATAGCAGGGACTTCCGTCCGGATCCAACAGCAGTTTTGACCCGAGATATGCCGTTCCGCCGGTCGCGGCAATACCGACCACCGCTTTGAGCGCCTCCTTGTCGTCCAGAGCTATCGACGGCGACTGCACCGTGCCTTTGATTTTGAAAAACGAACTCAGCGCCTGAGCCACATTTGTGTCAACCACTTTCCCCGAAAAAGGCTGAATGGTAAAATCAAGCTTGTCATTAACCAGATTCAGACTGCCGTCGCTGACCAGACTGAGCTGTTTGGAGCTGAGCGCAATGCCCTTCGGAAATACGGCGCGTCCGTTTGCCAGATCTGCTCTGACCACGGCGCAGTTCAAATCCAGATCGGTAACTTTCTTAGAATTGAAATTCAGCATATTTAAAATCTCCGTTAAGAAGTTCCCGGTCAAAAACTGCAGTCCGCCGGTCTGAATCACCGATTGGTTGACAATGGCGATAACCTGTCCTTTCAGATTCTGTACCAGCTGGCGGTAAGTGGCGCCGTTGCCGCTGAGATTAATGCTCAGATCGGTGTTGCCGCCGCTTAAAATACCAAAATCGCCCTTGCCGGTAACCGCAAATTCCTTATGCAGATTCTGCAGCAGTATATTTTTGCTGGTCGCGCTAAGCTGCATACTTTGGCTGTTGGCGTTAACCTCCGCCGTCGCGTCTATTTCTCCGCCGCCGAAATCAAGCCGCAGCTGACTGATTTTCAGCAAACCGCCGTTCAAATCGGCCTTCAGCAAAACATTGTCGGCCTGCATGCCTTCGGCCAGAATCAACTGACCGACCTGCAAATCTGCTTTGGCATTAATGCTTTTCATGTCTTTATAAGGAATTGCCGTATCGGGAACATAGTCGGCCGCATACGCGTTGCCGATAAGATTCCATGCCGGCATACTCATTGCCGTCGGCTTATTCCGATTCAGGCTGGTCAAATCAAACCTGTCGCTCTTCAAAACCGCGCTGATGGCCGGTATCTTGCCCGAGATATCCGCGCTTACCGTCCCGGTAACCACATTATTGACAACATCAAGCTGACGGATCTCGGCATCAACCTTTTTCAAATCGCCTTCAATCAGGGCTTTCAACGTAGTCTCCGGCGCTCCGAAATTTCCGGCCGGATTGTAAATATTGGTCTCAAAGGCATAACGCAATTCCGACATGATTCCGACCAGACTGCCGTTCAGATCCAAATTGATGCCGTATGCGCTGCCGCTCAGCATTACCGGATACGGATTAATGTCCTCAATCAGAGCCGTCAACGAACCAAGTTCGGCTTTGCCTTTAACGGGCTGATTGTTATATACTACGTCAAACGCCGCATTGATTTTGTCATCCGCGCCGGGAACCGATACCGTAACATTATTGATAGCCACATTGGCCTCAGTGCCGCTTTTTCGGTCGTTAAAATTAACCAAACCGTTTTCGATAACCACGTTTTTTGCGGCAAAGCCGGCCAAGGCCTTCAAATTGCTTTTCTCCTCTTCGGGAACGGCAGCCTGCGCCGATTTAATCAGCCAGCCCCGGCTCTCATAAGCTGCCGTTTTAGCCGTTTTCAATGCGGGGAAATCCCAGTTGGCATTGCCGTCCGGAGCAACTTCCAGATAAACTTCCGGCCCGGAAAGGACGGCCTTGTCCACCACGATCTGTTTTTTCAAAAGCGGCATCAGCGCAAATTTCAGCTCCAGCCTTTGAATTTTCACCATTTGCGGATTCGCCGCCCAGTCGGCGTTGGCCAGTTCCACGTCTTCCAAAATCAGCGTCGGAACCAAAGATATGCCGATGCTGGCTTCGCCGTTAATGGCAAATTTGCGGCCCAACTGTTCTTCGACCAGCTGCGAGGCATAAGACTTATATTTGTTAAGATCAAAATTCTTAACAAAATAATATCCCGGCACACCGATTAAAATAATCAGACCGAAGACGATGATTCCGGCAATTTTCAAAAACTTTCGCATTGAACTACTCCTTAAAACTAATTCCGACAGCATTCAGGCTGTCTTTAAAATATTCCGGCATTCGAGCCGTTAAGACCAGCTTTTTATTATATATGGCCGATAAATCGATTTTGTATGCGTGCAAATGCAATTTATCTGCAATTTCGCCGAATTTTCTGCGTTCGCCGCCGAAATATTTGTCATCGCCGACAATCGGACAGCCGATATGCTCCAAATGCACGCGTATCTGATGCGTTCTGCCCGTCAGGGGCGAAGCCGCCAGCAGGGCAAATTTGTCGCCGGCATGATCCAGCACTTCATAAACGGTTACCGACGGTTTTCCCGCCGCGGAAACAACCGATTTCTCACCGGCTTTCTCCAACGGCGCCCTGATTTCGCCGTCCGTTTTCTTCGGACAGCCGCATGTCAGAGCCAGATAGGTCTTTTGCAGCAGATGTTCGCGAAACGCCTTGGTCAGCAAATCGGCATACTTTCTGTTGCGCGCCAGTACTAAAATACCACTGGTGTCTTTGTCAATCCGGTGAACCAAACGCGGCTTTTCCTCTTTCTCAAAACGCAGACCTTCCAACATGCCGTCGACGTGGCGGCTGGTATTGGTACCGCCCTGAACGGCCAATCCCGAAGGTTTGTTAAGCACGATGATGTTATCGTCCTTAAAAATAACCAGCGACTGAATATAGGCCGCGTCCCGCGGAGAAATTCCCCGTGCGGAAACGTTTTCCGCCGCCTCGTTTTCCAGCGGCGGCACCCTGACTTCCTGTCCGGACTGAAGTTTGGTTCCGCTTTCGGCTTTCTTACCGTCCACCTTAATCTGCTTGGTGCGCAGAAGCTTCTGCAGCCTCCCGATTCCCAACCCCGGATAATACTTCAGAAACCAGCGGTTTAAACGCATCCCGTCATCAATATCCTTAACTTTTACCAACTCTACGCCAGACATTTTCCATCCTTTTCCGATTTGCGTTAATTCTAGCGGAATCAAAGATAATTGCAAGTCCCTATCCTTTTAAAAACAAAAAATCCCGCCAGTATCAAACTGTGGGATTTTTTAAGAAAACACACGCTTTTACCGGCGTCCGCGTTTCCCTTTCGGTTGTTTGGTTTTTCTGTTTGGCCGGTAAAAACCTTTTCCGGTTGCAAACTTTACCAGGTTTTCGTTTGCCGATGCCGCCGGACGGGCCGGTGTAATGCCGTATTCTTCTTCCAGAATTTTTGCAAGCGCTTCAACTTCCCGGTCGGTAACGTTGATTAAACACTCGGCAAAAGCCTTCAAATCAGCCATTGGGATAAGGAATTACAATCCGTTTTCTGAACATACCTTTCGGGCGAGCATCCGCAACGCCGATAACCTGCGGCACAAAATATGCGCTCCGGACGTTTCCGTTGTTGCGCAAAAAACTTTTCTTCATAATAGTTTGAATTTAATTGTGATAAACTTAATTTGACCTTGTCAGAATAATACCGCAGCCACATTCTGTCAACGAAAGATTACCACCAGATTTTTGCCAGCCTGATGCCTGCAAACAAAAACAAAACCCCCGCGGCCAAAGAACCGAACAAATACAAAAATGCCTCGCCGCTCCGCTGGCTGTTGACCAGATTTCCGAAATCAAGCATATAGGTCGAAAAGGTCGTAAAGCCGCCCAGCATCCCCGTCACGACAAAGCTTCTGATCTCAGGACGCAGATCCGTCCGGCTCATAAAAAACTGGAAGGCAATGCCGATCAGCATCGCACCCAGAATATTGACCAGCATCACCGCCCAGTGGCTGCCGATTCGCATACACACCAGATGACGCAGAATTGAACCGATGCCGCCGCCTAAAAAAACACTCAGCAAATTAATCATTTTATTCTCTCCGAAAAAAATAGATTATCTCGCACTATCATCCTGCCATTTCCGCCTTAATCTTCCTTAGAACGTTTCTGCTGTTTTTCGGCGCGCAGACGGTCAAAATATTCGATTCTCTTTTTAACTTCCCGCTCAAAACCTCGGTCAACCGGGAAATAAAGCTTGGTTCGGCGCACGCCGTCAGGAAAATAGTTGGCGCCGGAAAAACCGTCCTCACAGTCGGGATCATATTCATATCCCTCGTGATAGCCCAAATCTTTCATCAGTTTGGTCGGCGCATTCAAAATATTTTTGGGCGGCATCAGCGAACCGGTTTTGCGCGCCAAGTCTCTGGCGGCATAGGTCGACTTGTAAACGGCGGCCGACTTCGGCGCCGTCGCCAAATACGCCGTCAGCTGATATAATGCCAAATCCCCTTCCGGAGAACCCAGGCGTTCGTATGCCTGCCAGCAGGCCAGCGCCTGCGTCACCGCGTTGGGATCGGCCAGCGAAACATCTTCAACCGCAAACCGCGTCAGACGGCGCAGCAGATATTTCGGATCTTCGCCGGCTTCCAGCATTCTCGCCACCCAATATAACGCGGCGTCAACGTCCGATCCCCGCAGCGATTTGTGCACTGCCGAAATCAGGTTATAATGCCCGTCCCGCCCCTTGTCATAAATCGGCGCCCGGGAACGGATAATTTTGACAATGCTGTCCTTGTCAAAAACTTCGCCGTCTTTGGCATAAGACCACACGCTTTCCGCCAAATTCAGAATATAACGCCCATCCCCGTCCGCCGTATCTTTCATAAACTGGCGCGCTTCTTTATCGACCGGAAGCTTTTTGCCGGTCTCTTTTTCGGCGCGCAGCAAAAGCTCTTCAAAATCGTCCGAACTCAACCGGTTCAAAACGAAAACCTGACACCTGGACAACAGTGCGGCATTAAGTTCAAAAGACGGATTTTCCGTCGTCGCACCGACCAAAATAACCGTACCGTCCTCGACATAGGG
>CALXRQ010000027.1 GCA_944390895.1 uncultured Alphaproteobacteria bacterium | reverse complement strand
GAAGCCGCTGCTTCCGTTGCCCACCGCATGAACGAAGTCTGCGTTATTTACCCGATTACTCCGTCGTCTCCGATGGGCGAATGGGCCGATGCGTGGTCTGCTGCCAAACAAAAGAACATTTGGGGCGTTATTCCCGAAGTTCAGGAAATGCAATCCGAAGCCGGTGCCGCCGGTGCCTGCCACGGTTCTATCCAGGCCGGTGCCTTAACCACCACCTTTACGGCTTCTCAGGGTTTGCTTTTGATGATTCCGAATATGTATAAAATCGCCGGCGAACTGTCTCCGTTTGTTATGCATGTTGCCGCCCGTTCGTTAGCATATCATGCTCTGTCGATTTTCGGCGATCACACCGACGTTATGTCCTGCCGTCAGACCGGTTTTGCAATGCTGTGCTCCAACTCCGTTCAGGAAACGCACGATATGGCCGCCATCGCCCAGACTTCCACGCTGCGCAGCCGCGTTCCGTTTATGCACTTCTTTGACGGTTTCCGCACTTCTCACGAAATCAAAAAAATCAAACTTCTTTCCGATGATGATTTGAAAGCCATGCTGGAAGGCGTAAACTATTCCTTCAACGCCGAACACGCTCTGCGTCCGGAAGCTCCGGTCATCCGCGGTACGGCTCAGAACCCGGATGTATTCTTCCAGGGTCGCGAAGCCTCCAATCCGTTCTACAACAAAGTTGAAGGCATCGTTCAGGAAGAAATGGACAAGTTCGCCAAAATCTCCGGCCGCCAGTATCATGTTGTTGACTACTTTGGTGCTGCCGATGCCGAACAGGTAATCGTTATCATGGGTTCCGGCGCCGAAACCGTTGAAGAAGCCATCACCTATTTGAATGCCAACGGTGCCAAACTCGGCGTAATGAAAGTTCATCTCTATCGTCCGTTCCCTGAAAAATCTTTCCTGAAGGCTCTGCCCAAGACGGTTAAAACCGTTTCCGTTCTTGACCGGACCAAAGAATCCGGCTCCACCGGCGAACCTTTGTATCTGGACGTTGTCGCTACTCTCACGCAGGCTTTTGCCCGCGGTGACATTGCGTCCATGCCCAAAATCGTCGGCGGCCGCTATGGTTTGTCTTCCAAAGAATTTACCCCCGGCATGGTTAAAGCCGTATTTGACAACGGTTCCGCCGCAAAATCCATCAACGGCTTCTCCGTCGGCATTACCGATGACGTAAACAAAACGTCTCTGCCGTTTGACGATTCCATCGACACCGAGCCCAAAGACGTTGTCCGCGCCGTTTTCTATGGCTTGGGCGCAGACGGTACGGTCGGTGCCAACAAAAACTCCATTAAAATCATTGCCGAAGACGCCGGCAAATACGGTCAGGGTTACTTTGTTTACGATTCTCGCAAATCAGGTTCCATGACCACGTCTCACCTGCGTTTCTCCGACAATCCGATTAAATCGGCTTACCTGATTAACAAGGCCGACTTTGTTGCCTGCCACCAGTTCCCGTTCATGAACAAAGTAGACATCTTAAAGATTGCCAAACCGGGTGCCACTTTCCTCTTGAACGCACCTTACAAGGCCGAAGAAGTCTGGGATCATCTCCCGATTGAAGTTCAGGAAGAAATCATTGCCAAAAAGCTCAACTTCTACACCATCAACGCGGTTGAAGTTGCCCGCGAAACCGGCATGGGCCAGCGCATTAACACCGTAATGCAGACCTGTTTCTTCGCCATTTCCAACATTTTGCCGAAAGACGAAGCCATCACCCAGATTAAAAACGCAATCAAAAAAACTTACAGCAAAAAAGGCGACGCCATTGTTCAGAAAAACTTCCAGGCCGTTGACGCTTCTTTGGAACATCTGCACAAGGTTGAATATCCCTCGGCTGTTACTTCCAAATTCCATCGCCTGCCTCCGGTTCCGGAAAATGCGCCGGAATTCGTTAAAAAGCTTACCGGCGAAATCATTGCCGACCGCGGCAACGAACTGCCCGTATCCGCTTTTGAGCAGGTTGTTGACGGCACCTGGCCGACCGGAACGACTCAATATGAAAAACGCTGCATTGCAACCGAAATTCCGGTTTGGGATCCGGCCACCTGCATTCAGTGCGGCAAATGTTCACTGGTTTGCCCGCACGGCGTTATCCGCATGAAGGTTGCTTCCGAAGAAGAACTGAAGAATGCCCCGGCAACTCTGAAATCCGCCGATTACAAAGGCAAGGAATTCGCCGGCAAGAAGTTCATTCTCCAGATTTCTCCCGAAGACTGCACCGGCTGCGGCATTTGCACCAGCGCTTGCCCGGCTAAGAACAAAGAAAATCCGGAACGCAAAGCCATCAATATGGATCATATCGAAAACCATCTGGACGCCGAAAAGGCCAACTGGAAGTTCTTTGAAACTCTGCCTTACGTAAAACGCACCGAAGTTTCCAAGACCCTGCCGAAAACCACGCAGATGATTCAGCCTCTGTTTGAGTTTTCCGGCGCCTGTGCCGGTTGCGGCGAAACCCCGTATGTCAAACTGTTGACTCAGCTGTTTGGCGACCGCATGGTTGTTGCCAACGCTACCGGCTGCTCTTCAATTTACTCGGGCAACCTGCCGACCACCCCTTACGCCAAAGACGAAAAAGGACATGGTCCGGCTTGGGCAAACTCTCTGTTTGAAGACAACGCCGAATTCGGTTTGGGCATGAGATTCTCCATCGACCAGCAGACCGCTTTCGCCAAATCTCTGCTGGAAGGCCTGAAAGACAAAGTTGGTTCCGTTGCGGATGCGATTATGTCCAACCCGCAGACAACCGATGTTGAAATTGACGACCAGCGCGCCAATGTTAAAGCTTTGCGTGAAAAACTGGCTTCAATCAACACGCCTGAGGCCAAACATCTGGACAAGCTGGCTGACTACCTGATTAAGAAATCCGTATGGATTCTGGGCGGTGACGGCTGGGCTTACGATATCGGCTTCGGCGGCTTGGATCATGCCATCGCTTCCGGCAAAAACATCAATATTCTGGTTATGGATACGGGTGTTTACTCCAACACCGGCGGTCAGCAGTCCAAAGCAACCCCGATGGGCGCTTCTGCCAAATTTGCAACGGCAGGCAAGGCTTTGCCGAAAAAAGATCTGGGTATGATTGCCATGTCTTACGGCAATGTTTATGTCGCTCAGGTAGCTTTCGGTGCCAACGATTCTCAGGTAATCAAGGCCATGAACGAAGCGGAAGCTTATGACGGCCCGTCCATCATTATTGCCTACTCGCATTGTATTGCTCAGGGCTTCAATCTGGCTGACGGTCTGTCTCACCAGAAAGACGCCGTTGAGTCCGGTTCTTGGCCGCTGTATCGCTACAATCCGGAAAACATTGCTCAGGGCAAAGCGCCGTTGATGCTTGACTCTAAGGCTCCGAGCAAACCTCTGGCTGACTACATGGCAAACGAAACCCGTTTCCAGGTTGTCAACAAGGCAAATCCGGAACGTTACGAGACCTTGCTGAACAAGGCTCAGGAAAACGTAAACGAAAAACGTTCTCTGCTTGAACATATGTCTGAGTTCAAAGTAGCCGAATAATTTCGTTTACCGCAAGATACAAAACTCCCCGGCTTCAAAACCGGGGAGTTTTTTTGCATTGAACATTGACAGCCGCCGGCCGGGATGGTTAGACTGTTTATTAAATACGGTGTTTTTCATCAAAAAAAAATAACTTTCAATCACTTGAAAAGTCCGGAAATATCTGAAGCCTTTCCTGATATCAGAAAAGGCTTCATCTTTTGTCAACAAAATTTGTCTAGACAAAATCCCCGTTTTACGCTATTATATTTACAAACATCTGTACAACATGTGATATTTATTGACAACCCCTTGGCATTAAAGAAAGATAGAATATATTATGTAGCAGTATCAACGGGAGAAACGCAATGGAAAATACCTCACAGGAAAAATCAGACTTAAACCGCCGCAAAGCCAAGCTTATGGAAATCCGCCTCAGCGCTTATGAAACCGAAGGCCGCCCCAGCTATTTTGAAAAACTTGACGGACATCTCCAGCGCGCCATCGAACGTGAAGCCAAATTTCAGCTTGAATCCTTTATGAAATCTGACTTTTACGCCAAAGAGCTTTCCGAACGCGAACCGGATGTCGTCAACCGTCTTTACCGTGCTCACTGCGAATACTATTCAAAACTCATTCTCGACCAGCGCCAAACCCGCAACAGAAAATATAATCCTCACAGCTATGAAAACACCCTGCTTGAACGCGACAGCAAAGCCATCTATAACCACATGCCGGCACATCTGGATACCCGCGAAGAAGATCGCTCCTCCGCCCGCGCCCGCAAAATAGACGCCAAAATTGCCGAGCAGAATGCGCAGGACAAAATCCGCGATCACATTGACGCCATGCTTAATCTTAAAGACATCCGCACCCGCTGATTTCAAAAAAAGCAAGAAAAAAAGAGTTCCTTTCCGGGAACTCTTTTTTTCTTGCTTCCCAACCGAAAAACGGCGGCATTGCCGGATGCCGCCGCTTTGTTTTTTTACCTATTTCAGCTTCTCGGGATTAAGTCCTTCCAGCTCTTTCAGGACAAAACGTCCGTTTTTGCGAATAAGCCTGTCGTCAAACCAGATCTCGCCGCCGCCCCACTCCGGCGTCTGAATCAAAACCAGATCCCAGTGAATGTCGGAACGATTGCCGTTAAAGGTTTCGTCATCATATGAATTGCCGATGGCCATATGGATTGAACCGGCAATTTTTTCATCAAACAAAATATCCAGCATCGGCTTGGTCACATACGGATTGACGCCGATGGCAAACTCTCCCATATAGCGGCTGCCGGCATCATGATTCAACAGCCTCTGAAATTTATCGTTATTCGCCGTTGAGGTACCCTTTACGATTTTACCGTCTTTAAACTCCAGACGAATATTGGAAAAATATTCCCCTTCATAAACCGTATCGGTATTAAACTGAATAACCCCGTTAATGGAATTTTTGACCGGCGCACT
This sequence comes from uncultured Alphaproteobacteria bacterium, assembly GCA_944390895.1. GTDB lineage: Bacteria > Pseudomonadota > Alphaproteobacteria > RF32 > CAG-239 > CAJLXD01. The sequence goes on along the minus strand of CALXRQ010000027.1, from coordinate 20,890 downwards.
GTAAACCTCGCCATCCGGCAGATTGCGGTCACCGTCGCAGATGACCGCCTTCAGCCCTTTTAACGAAAAACTCAGATCCGTTCCCGGCGCCACCAATCGCACCTTATCCGTCTTGTCCATAAGTTTTTTCAGCGGCAGCATAGCTTTGCCCATTTTCTTATAATCCAACAGGCAGGCATTGAAGTAAAAATCTTCAAACGCCGTGGTAGACATTCGTGACAACGCCGCCATGGTATTATTCGGATAACGCATGACCACCCAGCGCGTTTTGGGAACCCGGATGTCAAAATGCACCGGCGTATAAAACAGCTTTTGATACATCTGCATCTGCCTGGGTTTAATATCCGCCATCATAAACATATCGTCATAACCGCGCACCGCGATATAAGCGTCACACTTGGCCATTACTTCCGCATGCATTTTGCCGAACGCTTCCATCTGTTTCTCTGATGCGTTGTCTACAAAGCTTTTTATAAACGCGTTATCGTTAAAATACCAAAACGGCACCGCACCGGCCTTGGTTGTCGCAACAATGATTTCATTAAACAAATCTTTGACTGAATCGCTGAAGCCCTCAATAAAAACTCTTTCTCCCTTTTTCAGTTCGACCGAATTTTTAACAATGTTTTCGGCATATTTTTTCAATCTCTCGTCTTTTTGCATTTCATATCCTCGCTTTTGCTGCTATTTCATCAATAATTTTGTCTTCGTCACAGGAACAATTGTCAATTTTTTCTTTGAATATTACCGTTTCCGCGGCAAACGCCGCTTTGCAGATTGCCCAGGCTTTCGTCACCCCGACCGCAATCAGCGCCTCGGTTTTGGTTTTGGCCTCAAATTTTACGGGCGTTCCCGATCCCGGCCACAAAATGTTCACCCTATGCTCAATATAATCTTCGTTTATCTTCAAACCAAGATATCCCAGCCTTTTAATGTCGGCAAACATCTCGTCTTCGTCAAGACGCATCAGATCCCTGACATAGCGGATGGAATTGGCCAGCGCCGCATAGGGCTTATATTCGCACAGGGCTTTGCCGCTGTGCGCCACCCTGAAAACCGCGCTTTCCAGTAAGCCTTTTTCCTCATAGGTTTCCACCGCAAGCGCCAAGGCCAGCATATTCATTCCCCGTCCTTCGGGAATCGATTTTAAAATCACGGCGCGGCTGTCCTGATGCCGCCGGACGATTTCGGCCGCCGTCTTCCGATATGCGCCGAGAGGGCTCCCATCCGCCGGCAGCCGGACGCAAATCTCGGGAAACTTCTGTCCCAGAAAACCGTCTCCTTTATTTTCGTCAAAAACAATTTCCAGCATGAATAACGCTCCTGACCTTAACCTAGCGCCAAATTGATAATAAATCGTTAGAGTTTTCCACCAAAAAAAATTTTTTCAGATTAAAGATAGACAAATAACATAACCCCCTGATATTTTGAAAACGGAGGTGCTTATGAAGAAAAAGCAGAAAAAACCTTTTTGCGACACCGGCCTCGGCAAAGATCTGGCACACATGATTATCCTGCCGATAGCGCTGAAAGCCTCGTCTCACAGCCATCGCAGCCGCTTTAGAGACAACAGTGTTCAACTTTACGAAAGGCTGCGCTGCCTGAAAGATTCGCTCCGGACGCTGATTATCGGAGACACCTCCGAAACCTCTCCCGCCTATCGATCCAAGCTGCAAAGTAAAATTCTCACCGAAAAACTGATTTTAAACATTGTCAGCGGGCGGCGGGCGGATATCCTGAAAAACATTGAGCAGATTATGCAGTCCGAAGGAATAAATTTTGTAGAAAGGCACCAGTCGCCAATCTCCCCCGAAGAAAGATATGTCATAAAATGCGATTTCAACGGCATTCCCCATTCTCCCAAAAACCTCAGTCCCTTTTATCAAAACTTTCTGCTCCAACCCTCCCGATCTTCTGCTTATCCCCCTCAGAACTATAAACTTCAAAACCTCCCCGATTGGAAAATATACCGCCAGTTCCCGAATTTCAAAAACAACGAATACAAACTCAGAGTGGCACTGTCCGAAAAGGGAATTCCGCCGCAAATGCTCTCCTCTCTGAACGCTTATGACATTATGCACCTTTTTTCCCATTATTACAAAAAACACAAGATTTACCCGCCCGAAACCTCTAAAGTAAAATTCATCAAATTTTTCATCAGCCACCACGAACAGGCTTTCCGTACTTATCTGAACAACAGCCGCCCTGTCATTATTGAAGCGCTCAAAAACAAAGGCATTAACATCAGCGACCACCCCAAATCAGACGATTACCGGAACTTTGTCGAAAGCAGCATCCGCCTGATGAAAGAAAAGGGAACCGTACCGCCGCTGTTTAACATTCATCACAAAATTCCCGTCAAAGATTCCAACGATCCCGACAAACTGAGCCGTATTAATTCTCCGCAAAACCTCTGTCTGATTATGGAATGTCCCTATCACACCATGATGCATTTGTTTGACACCAACAGCAAAGGCGATACCATCTTTGACCGCAAAGTCAAAAGAGTCGAACTGCCGCAGGATATGATCTTCTTCGGCGGTTTCCGCAGCGAAGCTTGCATTTATCACAATTATTCCCTGGATTACCAAAAAAACCTGCATCTGCTCATTGCCAAAGTAACAGGAAAAAGAAAATGAAACAACTCTTGAAACTCATTGCCGCTCTCCCTTATTCCCTGCCCGGAAAACCGGCGCCGGTCAAAGACGTCATTGCCATGCAGCAGGACCTGAAATTCAACGGCCTGCCGACACTGCCGGAGGATTTTGTCCGCTTTCTGCATCATGTCAACACCCTCAATTATGACGGCCTTTTCATATTTGGCATCAATTCCCGCAGCTATTTTCTCGACATTCTCTCCGAAAACCTGCGCCTTGACCTGACGCAAAAGGAAAATATTCTGATTCTGGGCTATGACGAATTCGAATATCTGGCCTACTGCGCACCTCATGCCTGTTATCAAATAATTGACAAAGACACTCTGGAAGTGGTAGAAACGTATGCGGATTTAACCGCAGCAATGAAATATTTACTGAAAGCAGACGATGACGAACATTTATGAATACAACGAAGCCAATATGGAAAAAGCGGCCCAAACCATAAAAAACGGCGGTTTGGTGGCTTTCCCGACCGATACGGTTTACGGTCTCGGCGCCGACGTTTACAATCCGGCCGCCGTCGCCGGAATTTTTTCCGCCAAAGGCCGTCCAACTTTTGATCCGCTGATTTCCCACATTGCCGAAATTGATTTTCTGCCCGAATATGCCGTCACCGACAGCCGGGTAATGGATCTGGCCCGCCATTTTTGGCCCGGCCCCCTCACTTTCGTTCTCAAACGCAAAGACCGCAACCACGCGCTGGATATGGTCTGTTCCGGCCTGCCGAATATCGCCGTCCGAATGCCTGACCACCCGATCGCGCTGGAGCTCATAAAAAAATCGGGAACACCGATTGCCGCCCCGTCCGCCAACAAATTTAAAAGCATTTCGCCGACGACCGCGCACCACGTTTACAACAGCCTCGGCGACAAAGTAGATATGATTTTGGACGGCGGCCGCTGCGCCGTTGGCGTTGAAACCACCATCATCGACTTAACGACCAAAGAAATCGTTATTCTGCGCGCCGGCGGTCTCAGTCGCGAAACACTGGAAGCCTATACCGGCGAAAAAATCGCCCTTTCAAACGGCAACCCTGATAAACCCAGCGCTCCCGGACAATTGTTAAAACACTACGCACCGTCACACAAGCTGCGCATTAATGTTACTACCCCGCAGGAAGGAGAATTTTATATCGGCTTCGGCGACACCCCGAACGCACAACTGAATCTCAGCCCCCGCGGCGATTTACGCGAAGCAGCCGCCAACCTTTTTGCCTATCTGCGTTTTGCCGACCAGCAAAGCAATTTTTCAGGCATTGCCATCGCCCCCGTTCCTGAAAATGATCTGGGATTGGCCATCAATGACCGTATCCGCCGCGCTTCATATGCCGAATAACGCTTTTCAGAAAGAAACCAGATAATCGGGCTGAATCCGAAGCTCGGCGCAATATTCGTCCATAGATGCAAAACCTTCGGCTTCCATATTTTCCCGGGCTATGCCGGTCAGGGTCAGCGCCGTTTTAATACCGTAAGAATTGCCGCCGAGAATATCCGTTTCCAAAGTGTCGCCTACCATCAAAATCCGCTCGTCAGGTGCATCAATATCCTTCAATGCAAAATCAAAAATCTGCGGATAAGGCTTGCCGAAATATTCCACGGTGCCGCCCAAATCCTCATAAAAACGCGCAATACTGCCCTGCCGGATCACCGCCTCGTCATATTGCTTTTCATGCGCTTTCATGTCCGGATTGGCACAAATCAGCGGCAAATCGAGCCGGCGGAGTTTTTTCAGTTCACCTTCAAACGGCTCCGATGTAAGAACATCCTGCCAGATTCCGCCGTTCCGTATCTGCGGTACGCCGATATAAACAAAATCTGCGTCTTCCGGCCTTTTAACTTCCGTATAGACGCTGTCTTCAAACAATGCGGCGGACGGTCGGCCGAATTGATAAAATTTCAGTTTCCGCCGGTCTTCGCTGAAAGTCTCATAAGCCAGCTCCCCGGAAGTTACCAAACTGTCATAATGCACGCCTTTGACAAACCCGCGGGCGGCATTGCTTTCCTCTCCCTGAATTATGCGCTGCGTACCGTTTGACAGCAAAATGACTTTCTTGCCGCCATTCACCAATGCCTTCATGGTCTCCAATGTACCGGGTACCGGATTTTTTCCGTTCCAGATGACACCGTAGACGTCAAGCAGAAACACGTCAAATTTGTCTTTCAGTGTTAAAATATTGTCTGGCATTTTTCTCAATTCCTTGTAATATGATCTCGGCGGCAAGCCGCATAATACCCTTATAAACAGCTACAGGCAAGGAAAAACAAAGTGGATTACAGCAAAGATTATTTATTAGACCGGAAAGTCACCGTCTTTCAGCCGAGAAACGGCTATCGCGCGTCAACCGACGCGGTTCTGCTGTCATCTCTGGTAAAAACGGTAAAACCCGACGACAACATTCTCGACGTTGGTTCCGGCACCGGCGCCGTATCTTTGTGTCTGGCTTCCCGCTTCGCACGCACCGCCCCGCAGATCACCGGCCTGGAACTGCAGCCGGAACTGGCGGAACTCTCCAATCTGAGCGCGGCCGCCAACGGTTTCGAAAATTTTCTGCACTACATAAACTGTGACATTAAAAACAAGCCCGGCGAACTGCCGAATTGCAGCTTTGCCCATGTCATCACCAACCCGCCCTATGCCGAAAAAGATATGCCCTCGCCCAATGCCGGCAAGGCTCTGGCCCACAACCACCACGATTTTTCGCTGGAAGGGTGGATTAAATTCTGCATAAAGATGATTCGTCCTCAGGGGCATTTCTATATCATCAACCGCGCTGAAGCTGTTGACGACATATTAAGCATCATTCACGGGCGGCTCGGCAACATCAAGCTCATTCCCCTGTTTTCCAAAACCGGACAGAAAGCCAAACGGATAATGATTTCCGCCCAAAAGGACAACCGCACGCCGGCCGAAATTCTGCCCGGGCTGATTCTGCACACTTCCGAAGGGGAATATACGCCCGATGCGCATAAGATTCTGCGTCTCGGCCTTGGTTTCTGGGAACTTTAGTTGGTCTTTTTATAGCGGATCGCCGTTCTTATCGCTTCCACCGCCAGTTCAATCAGCTTGTTGGAAGTTTTGGCATTGGTCGGATAAATGCTGTATCCCAGACTGGTGGAAATGTTATATTCCATATAGTTTCCGGCGACAGGTTCGTCAAATATGGCTTTGATTTTTTCAATTTCGACTTCCAAGTCATGTTCGTTGTTAAAGTCGTTAATCAAAAACCAGAACTGAAACTTCAGCCCGCGGGCAATGGTATAGGTTTTCTTCAGGCGGAACACCAGTTTGGACGCCAGTTTCTTCAGTACGAAATCAACCATGTTGACTTCCTTGAGTTCGTCCATATTGTCAATCGACACCCCGAGAATAGCCATCAGGTTCTTGCGTTGGCGGACGTCTTTGTACTTTTCGTTGTTAACGGCAATCTGCACCCGGTCTTCAAACAAATAAAAATTCGGCAGACCGGTGACGGCGTCATACAGACCGGCGCCGGGATTGTATTTTATCTTGCGATCGCCGACCAAAACAAAACTGAAATGCTGCTCGTCGTCAAGATAGAGCGCATGCAGCTTGACCCGGTATATCCGCCCTTTGTCCGTTTTCAGACGAACGTTCACCTCTTTGTCCTCGGTCAGCATACCGCCGATATTCTCCGCCAGTTGCTTCCAGTCGTTCTTATCAACGAAATTCCAAAAACTGGAACCGACGATCTCCTGTTCGTCCTGCAGTTCCAAAATGGCCAGCGCCGTTTTGTTGACATAAACGATTTTATCGTCGCGGATAAGAAAAAACGGACGGTCGGATGCCTCAAATACCTTAATTATCGTATCAGAAGCGCTGAAAGTATAACCGGCCCAGTCATGTCTGAGAACGGCATTCCGGGTTGTGTTCTCTGCAACGATAATCGGCAGACCGTCCGCCGCGGGCACGGCTGCCGGCCGCTGGCTGTATGCTTGTTCGTCCAAGCTCTCCAGACTGTCCAGATTGATTTCCACACCGTCCGCGGTTTCGGCCGCATCATAACCCCGGGGTTCAATCCCCGCATCGTCAATCTGTTCCAAAAACGCCAGATTATCGGCATTAAAATTAATTTTATCTTCCATTACCACACAACTTAAGATTAATTTCTGACAATCCGTATCATACTCTCAAAAAAAACAATTCACAATTTGTTTGTTCTTTATTAACACATATATAATATTATAAGCTAAAATAGCAAAGTAATTTAAGAGATTTTTAACATGGTTCAGGAAGAAAACAAAGGTAATTCCGCAGCGGAAGCCCCCAATACGGAAGCAGCCAATTCAAAATCGGAAAAACAGACTTTTCTGGTAAAGGAAAGGTTTGAAATAAACTTCGATGAACCGTTGCGCTGGCTGGATACGAACGGCGCGCTGGCCTACAAGGTTACCGACCGCATTGACCCCAGAAGGGATTTGTTTGCCCTGGTCTGCGGCAACGAAACCGCGCCGCGCAGTTCCCTGCTGCCGTACTTAAAGTCGATAGACCACCCCAATCTGATGAAAATGGTAGAATACGGCACCATTACCAACCCGCTCCGCAATACCCGCACCATTGCCATGATATATGCCACGCCGCAGGGCGGAAAAATTATGGATTCTCTGGATGAAGTCAACTATCACGGCAACCCTGGCAAATTCAAAAACGTTATTTTGGGCCTGCTTTCCGCCGTTGAAGCGCTGAAAGGCTACAATATCACCCACCGCGCCATTCGTCCGGACAACATTTTCTTCAAAACCAAGGAAAAAACCGACATCATCATCGGTGACTGCGCTGCGGCCTTTCCTGCCTACTATCAGCCTGCCGCCTGCGAATGCATCGAAAGCCTGATGGCCGTTCCTGCCGGACGCGGCAACGGCAGCGACAAGAACGACATCTATGCCATCGGGGTCTCCTGTCTGAGCATCCTTTTGGGCAAAGAACTCCTTGACGATCTGACGACACCGGAAGTTTTGCGCTTAAAACTGAAAAAAGGAACTTATTACACGCTGGCGCATGACGAAAAAATTCCCAACCAGTTCACGCCTTTGCTGAAAGGACTGCTGGCCGACACGCCGGAACTCCGCTGGAACTATATTCAAAGCTACAACTTTCTGGAAGGCAAAGCCAACAGTTTTTCAACGCACATCAACGTTGAAAAGTCCAAACGTTCCCTGACCATAAACAACGAAAAATGCTACACCGCGCAGGAAGTGGCCTACAATCTCTACACATACCCTGACGAAGCTTACGAGCTGATTAAATCCGGCAAGGTGCTGGAATGGGTTAAAAACGGCTTGGAAAACGACAAAATCGGCGCCGCCATAGAAAAGCTCGTTAAACAAAGCCCTGAAGACGAAAGCCATGACCTGCTTATCGCCAAAGTCTGCATTCTGATTGACCACAACGCTCCGATTCACGTCAAAGACATTTCCGTTTTTCCCGACGGCGCACCGAAAGCAATATTCTACTGTCTGAAAAAACAGATAGACATCAGCAGCTTTTATGACCTGTTCGGCACCGACCTGATCCGCATGTGGTATCTGGAACAGGAAAATCTCCGCTCGCCGAGCAATACCGCCGAGTTCAAAATTTATATCAGCCGCAACGACATCGGCTACGGTATCGACCGGATTATGTACGACTTCGACGACGACCTGCCCTGCGTCAGTCCGCTGATCGGCGACGAGTTTGTAAATTCCGCGCCGCGCATTCTCCGCGCGTTGGATCGCAACTATCCCAACATCAAGGGACAGGTGCTTCCCTATGACAAAAACATCATTGCCTATCTGCGCTGCAAAATGGGCAAGAAAATCGACGGCATCCTGATCGACCTGAATTCCAGCAAGGAAGATATTCAAATCAGCGCCATTATCCGCCTTTATACCGATATGCAGAACAAATACGGGCCGATCCAGCTCGTAAACCTGGGCAAATGGCTGTCGGGCATTTCCAAACCCGTGATCAAAAGCTATCACAACATAAAACTGCAAAAAGCGATTGAACGCGAGCTTCTGAAGGTTTCAAAAGACGGAAAACTTATGGAAATCTGCAAGGTCTTGGAAAACGCCGAAGCCAGACAGAAAGACAAGGAACAGTTCAGTCTGGTCGAAAAAGAAATACACCGGCTTTTGGCCGAAAAGAACAAAATCATCAACAGCGGTTACAAACTGGACGAGGAAGCGCAGGATCTGGCAGTTCGTTTTGCCAGCATTCTCTCGGTTCTGACCATGATAACTTCTTTTGTGTTTAACCTGTTTTACTGGATTGCAAAATGAACAAAATCAAAAAGAAAAAAAATCCCGGTCTCAAAAACTCGTTTCATTCGCTGCCTGCTTCCCGCAAATGGCTGCTGTTCGCCTTTCTTTGCCTGATAGCTTTCATCACGCTTCCCGCCGTCATCGTATTGCTTATCGGCCTGCTGCCGACGGCCACCATTTTGATTACCGATCCCAAAAACGCCAACAAACTGGTCATTATCGGCTGTTTTAATCTGGCCGGCGTTTTTGTATACCTGATAAACGTCATCAACCATTTCAGCCTGAACGGAGCGCTTTCGATTTTAAGCGACGTTTTCAACCTTGTCATCATGCTCGGCTCCGCCGCCATCGGCTTTATCATATACTACGAGCTCCCCAACCTGTTCATACTCTCATCTAAAATTTCGGCCCAGAAACGCGTGGCGCGCATAGACCGGCGGTTGGAAAAAATTGCCGAAGAATGGGGACAGGCAACCATCGACGCGCAAATTGATAAAATCGCCAAATAAAAAAACTCCGCGGTTGCGGAGTTTTTTTCAGATTGTCGCCGGCCCCTTACTGCAGCAGCCCGATGTTCTTTTGCAGTTTTTTTATCGAGTTCAGCTCAATCTGGCGGACGCGTTCCTTGGAAATGTTATAAGTCTTGCTCAAGTCGTCCAGCGTAACCGCCTTCTCGACCAGACGACGCTTGAAAAGGATGTCTTTCTCGCGCCGGTTCAGGCACCCCAAAGACTGGTTAAACAGCTTTTTTCGATAGCTCATCGTTTCGGCATGCCCCAGTACATCTTCCTGACTGGGCTTTCCGTCAGCAATAAAATCCATCCATTCCGTACCGCTTTCGGAAGAAGAGTCGATCACGGCGTTAAGCGAACCGTCATGAGATTTCAGCCGCATATTCATATCCGTAACGTCCTGTACCGAAACGTCCAGGGAAGAGGCAATGCTGCCCAAAACGTCGGGAGAAAGCTCGCGGTCATCGGTCAGGTTAAGCTTGTTCTTCATTTTGCGCAGATTAAAGAAAAGCTTTTTCTGAGCTGCCGTCGTGCCTATTTTTACCAACGACCAGGAATTCAGAATATATTTCTGGATTGAAGCCTTAATCCACCACAGGGCATAAGTAGAAAACCGGAAACCTTTGGAAGGTTCAAACTTGTCAACCGCATAAAGCAGACCGACATTGCCTTCCGCAATCATTTCCGAAAGAGGCAGGCCGTATCCCTTATATTTTGAGACGACCTTAACCACCAGCCGCAGATGCGATGTAATCAGTTTATAGGAAATCTTCGGATCTTTGGTCTCTTTATACTCTGAAGCCATGGCAAATTCTTCCTCTTGAGTCAGGATCGGAAATTTGCGAATGCTCTGCAAATATCTGGCCAAATTGATTTCAGGAGAAAAGTCTATTCCGTTTAATGCGAACGTTTTATCATCCATAAGTAAGCTCCTTTCGTAAATAAAGCTTTTACCTTTCGGCATATTCAAACTACGTCTAATATACGTTCATACGGCCAAACCCGCAAGCCACTGCTTTTCGGATACAGCTATAGATTTTCTCTACGCCTGGTAGCCAATTATTCCATAGCGGTTATAGATTTTTTAGTACACTGACCAAAGACTGAAAGTCGTCCGGAAAAGGAGAACTAAAGGAAACAAACGCTTTGCTGCGCGGATGAACAAAGCCGAGCGTGGTAGCGTGCAGCGCCTGTCTCGGAAAACCGTTGATAAAAGCCTTGTCGCTTTCGCTTATGCCTTTAATCAGCGTTTTTTTGGATTTGACATAAAGCTGGTCGCCGATAAGGTTGCACCCCATGCCCGCCATATGCACCCTGATCTGATGCGTACGTCCGGTTTCAAGATTGCATTGCACCAGCGCCGCAGCATTTTTATATATTTCAACGGTCTTGTAATTTGTAACGGCATGTTTGCCGCCCTGGGTCAAAATCGCCATTTTCTTGCGATCATACGGACTCCGGCCGATATTTCCTTCTATTTTTCCGTTCAAAGGACTGGGAACGCCGTAAACCGCCGCAAAATAAGTCCGCTCGATGGAATGTTCAAAAAACTGCTCGCTCAAGGCGCGATGCGCGGCGTCATTCTTGGCCACCACCAGCAATCCGCTGGTATCTTTGTCGATTCGGTGGACAATTCCCGGACGTTTAACTCCGCCGACCCCGGACAGGCGGTCCCGGCAGTGATAGAGCAAAGCGTTGACCAAAGTTCCGTTCGGCGCTCCCGGCGCCGGATGCACGGTCATGCCCGCCGGCTTGTTCACCACCACCAAATCTTCGTCTTCAAAAACAATATCCAGCGGAATATTCTCGGCAACAGGTTCGGCATCAACCGCTTCGGGAACAAAAACCTGATACGAATCATCGATTCGAACCTTAAACGAGTTGTCGGCGATAATATCATCGTCACAGCTGACATTTCCCTCTTTAATCAGCCGCTGTATCTGCGAACGCGACATTTCCGGAAAACTCATGGCCAGAAACTTGTCTATTCTCAGTCCTTTATATTCTTTGTTAACTATTTGTGATGTATATATAGTATTATCGCTCATAGCAGCTTTGCCGTTTTTGGTTTTACGCAACAACTTCCAAAATACAGGCAAACGCGGATTTTGCAAGAGGGGATTATGGATAAGCTAAAATTAATAAAAACCGTTGTCGTCATACTGACATTGCTGCTCATCTTCGGCACCCTGACTTTTCTCGGGCTTTTTGTTCACAAGACCCGCGCCGCGCAGCAGTCCCTGCCCGCCGAAGTAAGCTTGGGAGAACCCCGCGGCAGTATAATCAAGCAGATATCCGACAACGGAGAAACCCTGTACATGCTCGTCATCGGCGGCGGAGCGGACGATCGGGTAATTGTCTTTGACGCGGCCGGCGGCAGAAAAATATCAACAATTAAAATCAATTAGAGGAAAAAATGGCGGCAAAAGAAAAATCCGTACATGATGAAGTCCAAAGTTTTCTGGGAGACATTGACACCGATAACTTAACGGCGCCCGTCGCTCCTGCCGAAGAGGAAGACGATGAATTCGAACGTCTTCTGCAGGAGTTCATTTCCACCGAATTGACCGAAGACGACAAAAGCACCATTGAAAACGACGCCAGAAAAATTCCCGCCGACAACAAGCCGCTGCCCTCCGCCATTGAAGATGAAGACGGTTTTGCCCAAAATCTTTACGAAGAAGAAAAAGCCCTGTACAACGCCCATCGCAATTTTACGGAAGCAATTAACGAAATGGCGCTTCAGGCCGGTCTTGACGCTCCGAAATTCACCGTAACCGCCGAAACGCTCTATCCGCGATACAAACCCGCCGTCGGCGAGAGTTTTGCCCGCGATACCCTGACCGGCTGGGACGTCATGATTAAAGTTCATCCGACCCGCATCATGAATATAACGCCCAACGCCCGGGATGAAGAACTTCTGGAATTTGCCGAAAAAACCACCGACGAAACTTTACAGACCGCCGTCATTTCCTATGTGGAAATATTGATAGAAATCGAAAGCTGCGAAATCGCTTACGAAAAACGCCGCCTCAAAGCCAAACGCAAAAGGATTGAACGCCAGGTCTACGAAGAACACCAGCGGCGGCTGGAAAAAATCAACCGTTACATTGAAGCCATCCGCAAAAAAGAATTCCCGGTCAATGCCGAACGGCTGGTCATGAACTATTTCAAAACTTCGCGCAAAGATGCCGACGGCGCCTTCAAAATGCTGACCAACAACCCTGCCACCTTTGCGCCGATTGAAGTCAGCAAAATCAAAGCCCGCTTTTTCGGCCTCATCAAAGCCCGCCCTGAAGACGGCATCCGCATCAACAAGGAACTGGGAAAATTTCTTAAAAATTTAAAGGTCTGACTTTTGGAAAAAATATAGACAAAAACAATTTTTAATGTTAGAATTGACTTAAAATATGAATTTAAATCGGGGTAATGCTATGTCAACAGCAGATGATATCAGAAATTTAAATGCCGAATTTTACACCAGAAAAATGCAGGGTTCGCTTGAAGAAATGCCTTTGGAACAGCTTTCGACCCTGTGGCACGGCGCGCAGCAGTCTTCAAACGATCCCCAAATACTCAACGAACGGAAAAATGCCATAAAAAAAGCCGTCACACCGGAAAGTCTTCACCGGAAAATTCAGGAATACACAACCTGCCTGATGACCGGAGACTTTGATATCGGCGATTTTGGCAAAATCAGCGAATTCTGCGGTCAATTTGAATTGGACGGCGTCTCTGACGAAATCAAAAGAAGCATCGACAACCTCAAAGAAAAAATGGCGGACAAACGTCTGAGTCTCGAAAACGCCGTAACCATCGACCTCAACCGTAAAAATCCGCAGAGCTCAAAAGAAGACAACAGTTTTAATCTGGAAGGCCTCGACAGTATTGTCATCTCCGGCACCCCGGAAATCATCAACGGCCTTGACAACAAAAAACTCCGCAGCGGCAAAAACGTTCTCTTTCAAAATGCCGCCGGCGACGGCTTGGCCGAAGTCGCTTTTGACAAAGAAGGCAACGCCGAACTGTTGCTCCCCTCGCAGGATCGAAGCAGCTATAAGACCTACCGCCTGAACAACAAAGGACAGTTTTCCCTCATAAATGAGGACGGAACGAACACGCCTTTTGCCGACTCTGAATTTGAAAGCCTTGAAAAGGCTCTGGACTGCATTATTGCCGCCGACAAAGCCTGGAAAAAATATGCCGCCGGCGAATATGACCACGCCATCGGCAAAGAACTCAAAGTGGATGAACTTGAGAAAAACGAACCGACTAAAATCGACGAAGGTAAAACGTCAACCAAAATCAATGAGGGAAAAACGTCGACGAAAGTAAACGAAGGTAAACAGCAGCCCAAACCGGCGCCGAACAAAACCGTTATCGGAGAAAAAACGGACGACACGCCCTCAAAAGAAGAAATGTCCACAAACCAAGGTGACCGCGGCGACCAGACCCAAAAAGAAGACGAGGTATACTGGAAAGAACAGGATATTATTCAGGCCATGTTTGAAAAATGGTTTCTGGCAGCGGCAAACTCTGTCACCAACTGGGCCGTTCATCAGATTGAATATGTATGCGCCGGCGTTTGGGATCAGTTTGAAAAAGGCTATAAACAACGCCAAAAAGAAGCAGACACTCCCAGTGCGCCCAAAACACCGCGTACCAATGCGCTTTATAAAGAAGTTTATGATATTCATGATAACAATATGCTAAAACTCCGCAACGGCAGCGACCCGAAACAAATTACCGAAATGCTCCAAAACGGCAAAACCGCAGAACTCATTGCCAACAATCCCTACGTGAACAAGCTTTACGCTTCTTCGCCGGAGTTCCTCAGCGAAATGTTGGCGCCGGAACAACTTAAAGATCCCCGATATGCGGAAAACGTAGCCGGCGTTATTGCTGCGTTCATTACCAAGGCCGAAGAGTTTTCTAATAAATATGCCGTTACTTCAATCTTAGACCGCCAATTGCGCGACCCAAACGCTTTCAGCGGAAAATCTGTTGCCGACTTATATAAAGCACAACAGGAAATCGGTCTGCAGGTCTTAATGGAGGATATTAAAGAAAACAAAGAAATTTATCAGGAACAAAACAAGAAAATCTCTCTCAGTGAAGCGCTAAAAGACGCCGGAGAAAGAATATCCAAAGCGGAAAAAACTGCCGTCAACGACTACAAAAAAGAACGTTGCAGCGAAAACGGCAAAAAACCGCGCAAAAATCCGGAACTGGACGAATTTAACGAATTAATAACCCCTCGGGAAGAACCGCGGACAATGGCCGAAGAGGCAGACCGCCAGAACCGGACCGACGAAAACACCGACCGCCAGACACAGGATGTAAACAACGAAGCGCAATCCTTAAAAGACAGCGAAGAACGCATCAAGCAAAAACAGCAGATGGTTCGCGATTACAAACTTGGCAAAGCCCCGTACAAAGCCCGGCCTGTTCCCAAAAACATCGACATATCAACCTTAAGGTATATGAAAGACGGCCTGTCCAAATAAAGAATGCACACAATGTTAAAGTTTTTGCTGAAGTTAATCAAAATCCTCTTTATCGGAACAGTGTGGAGCTATCTCTACCTGCTGATAATGAATGCCGTGCTTATTTATTTCTGGAATTTCAGCACCTTTTCCGCCAACAGTTGGAAAATGCTCAAACTTTTTTGGGAAGCCGGCGGTACCATCAGAACCGGCAAAGATTATCTGCTGCTGATGACCTTGTTGCTTTTGATTCCGCTCTGGCTTTACGGCTGGCGGAAAATGATGAACATCCGGATATTGGAACTGCTGCTGGCGCCGATACGGCTTTACAATGAACACATCATAAAAAAATACGGAGATTCGTCTCCCCGCATTATTTTGCACAACATGGGACGCACCATCAAGGCGGAAGAACAGATAGAACAACTGTCTAAACCCCAGACTCCGGCCAAAACCGATGCGGAAGTAAACAAAATTCGCAGCGCCGTTTATGAAAAGATAAATTCGGTAAAACATAACTGAAAATAAACACTTGTTAACCAATCAGGTGTAATATGATAATAGATTTCTCTGTAAAGGGAAAAATTAGGAGCAAAACTTGAAACCGTTACTGATATTGATGCGCATAGTCTTTGTTGGTATTTTCTGGAGCATATTCTTTCTGGAAGGTATTCGGGTTATAATGCTCAAAAACTGGCGTTTTGACATCATCCGTAAAGAACACTGGGAATATGCTTGGGATCTCTGGCTGTCGGGCTGGATTATCGATGATGCTAAAGAATGGGCTTTCGTACTGATTATCCTAACTTTTATTCCCTTGTGGCTCACCGGATGGGCCGCTTTGAGTCTCATCACTTGGGAAAAGTTTTTCATTCGGTTGATATTGCTCCCCGTCACCATGATAAAAAAACTGTTTTTCCAGCCGGTTAAAGTCATTGCCGCATCCACCGGCATGAAAAAAATCAAAAAGAAAAAATCTTATAAGGAAATACGCCCCAAAAGCATTCGTCCGCCGCTTGACGACAGCGCTTACGGCCTGACGGCCAATACCGCCAAGCCCGTTCCCGCCCCGCTGGCCGCGCCGGCACCCAAAATCGAAGCACCTCAGGAAACCAAATTTGATCATTCACTGTTCAAGTTTGACGAAGAAGATGACTTCGATTTTGATTTCGATGCTTTTGACAACGACAAGAAAGAAGAACCGGCGCCGACGCCGCCGGCTCCTGAAGAAGCCGCCCCCAAACCTGAAAAAAGCGGCAAAGACCGGGGCAAAAACAAAGACCGCGACAATAACCGCAAAGCGGCCAAAACATCTCTCCCGTCTTCGGGAACGGCTGCTCAGCCCGCGCGTTCCAACGGCAATTCCACGCTGGATGTCATCAAGCAGAAAGGCTACGAAGTTCTCACCGGCGTAACGCTTAAAAATAACCTGATTGACTTCATTGGTATTGCCGACAGCCAGATCTGCATCTGCCTGATAGACAAAGAACCCGGCGACTGGCTGGCTGACGAAGAACGTTTTAACGACGAAGAGCCGCTGTGGTTTTCGGAAAGTTCTCACCGCATTTCGCCGGTCCGCAAGGTTGACGTTTCGCGCCAGGCATTGATAGACAAGCTCGAAAATGCAGATATGCACTTTGACGTCAAAGCGTTTGTCATCGTCCAAATCGGCAACATTATCAATGCCGAAGACATGTTTGAAATCTGGGACGACCTGAACGTCAACGTCACCCGCATCGACCGCGGCACTCCGAAAGAACTCAGACTGTTCTCCAAAACCCTGGATGAGGCTATTGACAGCATAGATAAAGATAAACTAGAAAAAGTAAAGAAACTGATTCGTAGTTCAAATTAAAACGGATTTTATAGGAAAAGAATATGGCTATTGAGAAAAAAGGCGAAGAATGGGAAGAATATAACAACGCGGTCAAATGGATGACCGTCACTGTTCTGCTGGCTTTCGGCATCACCATTGTCCTGGCAATCATATCCATGCCGCTGGGGTACCTCATCGGCAGCGGCATATCCAAAGCCACCATCAACGATGTGGGACGCTTCATCCAAACCATCTTCAACAACCCGGACTACCTGTTTTCCAGATACTGGAGCTGGTTCAAACAACTGATGCGTTATAACGGCAGCTTTTCTTTCAGCCTCTGGCTTCCGATTCTTCCTTTTCTGAGTTTTCCGACCATTTTAATTGCCGGAACCATTATGAATCCGTACCGTTTTCAATCCAACATCCATGGCTCCGCCCGTCTGGCCGAGCTGAAAGACATCAAAAAAATGGGACTTTTGGATGGTTTTTGTCAGGTTGTCGGCCGTTATAAAGGTTACCTGCTGAAGTTGCCTGAAACTTTGTCCACCCTGTGCTGCGCGCCTCCGGGAACCGGTAAAACCGTCGGTGTCGTTATGCCCACTATTTTCCATTCCCCGGGAATGAGCATTGTCGTCAACGACCCCAAACCCGAGCTGTGCTTCAAAACGACCGGCGCCCGCGCCAAGGTCGGCCCTGTTTTCGTTATCAACTGGGGTGCCGAAGACAACCCGGCCGAAGGTATCTATTATCCGAGCTGGAACCCCCTGTCCCCGACCGCCATTCCTGCTCCCGGTCCCGACCGCGATATGTACATCGACTCCATGTGCAACGTTCTGGTTGAAGATCCCAAAGGCGGCGCCGATCCGCACTGGTCCAAAACCGGCCGAGCCGCACTGACCGGCTTCCTGCACTTTATCGCCTTCAACTGCGAAAAGGCGCGCGCCAACGACTATGTCATCGGCCGCGTCTACGAAGGCAAACTTGATGAAGAAGACAAAAAAGTTCTGGAAGGCTATTATCTGGAAATGAACGATCCCATGGCTGCCCGCGCCATTCAAAACCTGCGCACCGGTAATCTGACGATCGACAACTACCTGCCCATCGGCACCTGGAATCTTTTGCCCGAACGGTGGATTGGCCGCGAAGCCTGTATTGCCATGATTCTGGAATGGATTACCGAGGCGCAGATTAAACAGTCGCAGGACATCAAACGCCGCCTTGACGAAGGCGATCAGATGGCCGCCATGGCCGACCCGATGCGCGACCTGCTGGAGGAAGCTATTACCGAAGCCAGAAAATTCGGCTACTCACAACGCTGCATCGTCGAATTGAGCCAGCTGAGTTCCATGCCGGATAAGGAACGCGGTTCCGTACTTTCAACCGCCTTTTCGGGTATCGGTATTTTCAAAAACGCCGCCGTCGTCGCCCGCACCAGCTTCAGCGACATTAACTTCAAAGATCTTCGCGGTATGAAAGATCCCATTACGGGCCAATGGAAACCTATTTCGGTTTACCTGTCGGTTAACCAGGTCGACGCCAAAGCGCTGAGCGTCATTTCCGGTACTTTCATCGACCTGATGTCCAACTACCTGATCGCCAACCCGCCTAACTTTGTCAACAAATCGGACGGCAAGATGGGACCGTTCCCGACCCTCTTCGTACTCGACGAGTTTCCGACCATGCCCAAACTCAGCGCCATTATTGAAGGCCCGGCTGTCGGACGCGGACAAAAAGTGTCATACCTGCTGATCGGACAAGACTTGGGACAAATCTCGGGCAAATACGGAAAAGACGACCTTGAGACCGTTATTTCCACCACTGCCTGCAAAGTCATTCTGTCTCAAAACAACGAGGTCACTGCTCAGCGTTTCTCAAAAATGATCGGCAACAAAACCGTCCAGACCACCTCTTTCTCCAAGACTGAAGGCGGCCTCGGCGGCGTTCCCAAAGGTCAGAACCCGTTTTCCAAAAACGTCAGCTATCAGTTGCAGGGAACCGCCGTTATCAGCACCACCCAGCTGCTCAGTCTGCCTACTCTGAAACAGGTTGTGCTGATGCAAGGTTATATTGACCGCCCGATTATGGCCGACGCCCCGCGTTGGTTCTTGGATAAACAGATGACGGCACTGGCCAAATTGCCGCCCTCCCCGAATGTTCCGGACTGGATTGTCGCCCAGCGCGAAGACATAAATGACGATATGCTCTCCAAACTCGGCATCGACTATGACCCCAATGAGGATACCGGAGAAGAAGAATTCAGCGAAGAAGAACTGGCCAAATAATAAAAACCCCGTTTTTTGAAACGGGGTTTTTATTATTTCCCTGACGATTCGATTTCCGGGTATTTCACATACCGATATTTCGCATACCGACAAAAGCCGGACAAATTTTCCGACTTAGAGATACATAATATATTGTATATAAATCATAATTTTGCGAAAAAATAAATGAATTAGCATAATTTAATTTTATATTTATATGAATTATATTTTAGTATCCAAACAAGCTTTATAAAACCAGTTCGGTATTCTTGCTCCATTCGGATTAAAAGAATACCTTTGTTTAATTGAAACCACACTTCAAAAACAGACTAAAGCTTATCTCGGGTCTAACTCGTCGGACATCAGGACCTCTCTTTGCCCGGCGGGTTAGGTTCCGAATCAAATCCAACAAATAAACGCTTGCCTAACGTAAAAATTCAGAATAAAATGTTTGGACTACTCACAACAAAAGGTTGAGCCATGTGGGAATGGTCAAATCGAATGCCTAGCCCCGGATATACGGGAAAAGCCTCTTTGCTGAACGCCTACGACGATTTGGCTCCATCCGAACTGCCCAAACATTTTTCCGTTCCTCCCGCAGCGTCTTCTTCGTCTGCCGACGTTCCTTCCGTTTCGGTCATGCAGGAAAAAATCACCGAACTTCTGCAATATTACAAACTGAACGGAATGTATCTCCTGAAAAAAGACTATACGCCGCAGACCTGGAAAGAAATGTCAAGCATCTTCACCGAATATCAGCGTGCGCGAAAAGCCTTTCTGAAACTCATAGCCTACTCGGGCCTTAAAGAATGCATAAAACTTGGACTGGACGCAGACGATATCGCTCAGCTCAAAATCGGCATCACGCCGGAAAATTACAACACGCATCTCAAACTTCCTTTTGATTTCGGCGGCAGTTTGAGTTTCAGCAATTTCAGCCTGATAAAAACCCATCATACCCACTCCAACATCCACCGGATTTTGGATTATCAGATCGGCTGCGGATTTCTGCTGAAATATAAAAAAATTTTCATTCCATTCTTTGACGGTAAATTTTACTATGATTGAAAAAGCGCTGCAAAAATTCCGTTCTTTTCCCGGCTGCATCACATTTCCGCCGGCGGCTGCCGCCGACATACAAAAAGTCAATTACACCATGCGTAAACTCGGTTTTTGTGAAATTCCGCCGGAATACCGGCTTTTTCTGGGCACAACCGACGGCCTCAGCTACAACGGCATAGAATTTTTCGGAACCCGCAGCCATTATCGAGAAAAAAAGGCCTACACCTTTCCCGATTTGGCCGCCTCCACCAAACACTATCAGGAATATCTTTTCTTCAAAAACAAAATTGTCATCGGACGCGTCTCCGAAAGCCTTATTTTTTACGACGGCATCAATGCCCTGTATGCCGTTGCCGACCGGCTGACTCTGCGTTCGCGCCGCGAATGCACCTCTTTTGACGAACTGCTGGGAATATTCATAGAAATATGCGACTCTGAACAGAGCATCTGAACTTTTCATTAACAAAAGCCCTCATTACAAATCGAGTGACCGCAGCGAGTTAGTGAGACCTTGTCGAACTTATGAGCCAGACGAACCTCGGTTCGAGCCCTCTTCATATTAACGTAAAAGCTCCCTTTCGGGAGCTTTTCTTAAACTGGGGCGAACGATGGGGCTGGAGTAGAAAAACAACCGCTGCTCCGGTTGTTTTTTTGCCGACAGGCGATGATTTGTTAATTTGCAAAGGAGGAAACGACTGCGGCAAATGTTACAAATCGAGTGACCGCAGCGAGTTAGCGAGGCGTTGCCGAACTTACGAGCCAGACGAACCTCGGTTCGAGCCCTCTTCATATTAACGTAAAAGCTCCCTTTCGGGAGCTTTTCTTAAACTGGG
>CALXRQ010000026.1 GCA_944390895.1 uncultured Alphaproteobacteria bacterium | reverse complement strand
CAAATTCCTCAAAAGAAGAAACTATGCAGGTTCCCTTGCCGCCGCCGCTTTCAAAATTTTCCGCACCGCAGGACTGAATCACCACCCTGCCGCTTTGCCCCTGATATTTGGCATAAAGCCGGTCCATGTCCTCCATGCTCAGGTTTTTGACTTCCACCACTTCGGAGGGAATAAAACATTCCTGCAGCCCCGCCTCCTGCAAAATCTTTTGCAAATTGGTCTTTTCTTCAAAAAACAGCCGCAGGTTCTGCTCGTTGGATGCTACGATGTCAGCCCCTTTCAGTTTCAGATTGTTCGACCAGTATTTTCCGACCGGCGCCTCTACGAACAAAGCGACCTTTTTGCCTTTGACGATTTCCGTCGGAATGGCTTTGACAATCTCATAAATCTCCTTCGGCGTTTCGCTGATTCCGGTGGTGTCAAACCCCGGGCTGTATTGCACGATGCCCTCAAACAGCTGCTGTTTCGGCGCGCCGCCGGCAATAATCGCGCGTCCGCCCTTTGCGACCGCTTCTTCCAGAATTCCGCCCCGCTGCGGATAAAAAGCCGGCATCACGAACAGAACGCCGTCCCGGCTCAGCCGGTCTACCGTGTCACTGAAAATATCTTGTGCTTTTTTGCTCAAATCGGAAAACATTTTTTACTCTCTCACAACTTTGTACAAACCGCGCTTTGCGGCTAAAAATAAACGAAAAAAAACGGAAAAAAATTTAAAACGAAAATATTCAGCCCCCTAGGAGCGTCGGAGAGAAAGTCTTGCGGACTCTGTATATGTCGGTTTTATTTTCATCATGAGCGCCTTTTTAGCACATCCGGTTCCGCATGTCAACTATTTTTGTCCAAAAACTAAAACTTTTCATCAGAGGGCGCCTGATATTATTTTTTATTGCCATTCATAAAATAAATGATTATATTATGCCAGAACAAAACAGAAACAAACAGGCGCAAAATGGCAAACGACTACATTGAAATCCGCGGCGGACGCGAACACAACCTCAAAAACATCGACGTTAAGATTCCCAAAAACAAGCTGACGGTCATCACCGGCCTCTCCGGCTCCGGCAAATCGTCCCTTGCTTTCGACACCATCTATGCCGAAGGACAGCGCCGCTATGTGGAAAGCCTGTCCTCCTACGCGCGCCAGTTTCTGGACCTGATGAAAAAACCCGATGTCGATTCTATCGAAGGTCTGTCTCCGGCCATTTCCATCGAACAGAAAACCACTTCGCACAACCCGCGTTCTACGGTCGGCACCGTCACCGAAATCTACGATTATATGCGTCTGCTCTGGGCTCGCGCCGGAACGCCTTATTCCCCGGCCACGGGACTGCCGATCGAATCACAGACCGTCTCGCAGATGGTCGACCGCATTCTGGAATATCCGCAAAGTACCAAACTTCTGCTTCTGGCGCCGATTGCCCGCGGCAAGAAAGGCGAATTTCGCAAAGAGATTGAAAACCTGCAAAAACAAGGCTACCAGCGTTTAAAAATCGACGGACAGGTTTACGACATTGAAGAAGTGCCCGCCTTAAACAAAAATCAGAAACATGACATAGAAGTCGTGGTCGACCGTCTGGTTATCCGCCCCGACATTGAAGAACGTCTGTCTCAATCGGTCGAAACGGCGCTTAAACTCGGCGACGGTCTGATTTTCGTCGAAAATGCCGCCGACGGCTCCCGCGCCACGTTTTCTTCCAAATTTGCCTGTCCGGTTTCCGGTTTCACCATTGAGGAAATCGAACCCCGGCTGTTCTCGTTCAACAACCCCTACGGAGCCTGCCCGCACTGCGACGGCATCGGCGCCAGACTGTATATGGACCCCGATCTGATTGTTCCCAACCCGCATCTGTCGCTCTCTCAGGGAGCCATTGCGCCGTGGAACACCGGAAAATCAGCCTTTTACACCCAGACGCTCAATTCTTTGTGCGAGTTTTTGAACGTTTCGCCCAAAACGCCGTGGAACGAACTTCCCGAACAGGCGCGGAACGTCATCCTCTACGGTTCCGGCAACGTCTGTGTTCCGATGGTCTATTCGCGCTTTGTTACCGACAAACCGTTTGAAGGCGTGGTGCCGAATATGGAGCGCCGCTTCTTGGAAACAGATTCCAGCTGGGTTCGCGAAGAATTTTCCAAATACCAGTCTGCCGCTCCCTGCGAATTCTGTCATGGCAAACGCCTGAAACCGGAAGCCCTGGCCGTCAAAATCGGCGGTCTGGACATCATGGACGCCTCGGAAATGTCCATAAAAAAAGCCTTGCTCTGGTTCAGCGGCATTGAAGCCACATTAAGCCCGAAAAAACAGGAGATTGCGCACAAAATCTTAAAGGAGATTGTTGAACGCTTAAACTTCTTAAATAATGTGGGACTTGAATATTTGTCGCTTTCCCGCCAGTCAGGAACCCTTTCCGGCGGCGAAGCCCAGCGCATCCGTCTGGCTTCCCAGATCGGCTCCGGACTGACCGGCGTGCTCTATGTTCTTGACGAACCGTCCATCGGTCTGCACCAGAGAGACAACGACCGCCTGCTTGCCACCCTTACCCGCCTGCGCGACATCGGCAACACCGTAATTGTCGTCGAACATGACGAAGACGCCATCCGCGCTGCCGACTATCTGATTGACATGGGTCCCGGCGCCGGACAATGCGGCGGCAAAATCACCGCCGAAGGAACCGTCAAAGAAGTTCTGAAAAATCCCCAAAGCCTGACTGCGCAATACCTGAACGGCCAGAAAGAAATCTCCGTTCCGGCCAAACGCCGCAAAGGCAACGGCAAATTCATCGGCCTCAAAGGCGCCAAAACCAACAACCTGAAAAACGTCGATTTAAAAATTCCTCTGGGAACCCTGACCTGCGTCACCGGCGTTTCCGGCGGCGGAAAATCGTCCCTCATTCTGGAAACCCTGTGCAAAGCCTTAAACAAAGCCTTGTATGACAGCCGGGAACCGGCCGGAAAATACGACAAACTCATCGGCGCCGAAAACATCGACAAGATTATCGACATCGACCAGTCGCCCATCGGCCGCACGCCGCGCTCCAACCCGGCCACCTATACCGGCCTTTTCACCAACATCCGCGACTGGTTTGCCAATCTGCCGGAAGCCAAAGCCCGCGGTTACAATGCCGGCCGCTTTTCTTTCAACATTGCCGGCGGCCGCTGCGAGGCCTGCAAAGGCGACGGCGTCACCAAAATCGAAATGCATTTCCTGCCCGACGTCTATGTCGAATGCGACGTCTGCAAGGGAAAACGGTTCAACCGTGAAACGCTGGAAGTTAAATACAAGGACAAATCAATCGCCGATGTTCTGGATATGACCGTAGACGAAGCCTATGCCTTCTTCGAAAACATTCCCTCAATCAAAAACCGGCTTGATCTGCTGCGCAAGGTCGGCTTGGGCTACATTAAGCTCGGACAGCAGGCCACCACCCTTTCCGGCGGCGAAGCCCAGCGCGTAAAACTCTCCAAGGAACTTTCCAAACGCGCCACCGGCAAAACGCTGTATATTCTTGACGAACCGACCACCGGCCTGCATTTCGAAGACATCAACAAACTCTTGAAGGTGTTGCATACGCTTGTCGATCAAGGCAACTCAATTATCGTTATCGAACATAATCTGGACGTTATCAAAACCGCCGATTATATTGTTGATTTGGGTCCCGAGGGCGGAGACGGCGGCGGCCGCATCATTGCGCAGGGTACGCCGGAAGAAGTAGCCGTCGTGGAACAAAGCTACACCGCCAAATATCTCCGCGACAAGCTCAAATAACAAAAAGCCCGTTTAGGACGGGCTTTTTGTTAATGCGTATAATAGTCTTTCCGAACCATCCGCGGCATTTGCAATTGCTTCCGCTTTTTGGCGTCACTGTCAAAATCGTTCAAAATATCCATACATTCGTCAAAGAAACTGTTCTCGGAATAAAAACGCTCCAACACCATCCGCAGATTGTCCAGTTTGGGACCGTCGCACATTTCCGCCTGTTTTTGCAGATTAGGCAGACTCTCGTTCTGGTTTTTCACCAAAATACGATGTCCGCGATAGTAAGCGTCCAGATTATAATCACCGATTCTCTTATCCCGGATCAACCGCTCGCTGAGCATATTGACATACACGGTGCGCAAAGAAAGCAATTCGGCCGGATCATCGGTCGGATTGGCATAAACCCACCGGTTAAGACCTTCAACCTCCGCCCGACGCCGTTGCCGATAATCCAGTTCAATGCTTTCGCCAAAATCATGCAGCCTCTTGCCGGTCAGACGGAGACCGATTTTATCCTCGTCAAAAATTTCTCTCAGCTTTCCTATTTCATGATGGTTAAAATCATTTTCCGCCGTCAGCTTCTGCAGCCACGGCGTCCCGAGCCAGACCAACCGCTCTGCGGCAACGCCGCCCCGGCTTATACGCTCGGCCATAAGCTCCGAAAACACAAACAGCCCGCGTTTGTCTATTCGACTGCGAACCGGCGGAATTTTCGCAAACAATTCCTGCTGTATTCCCTCCGAAACTCTTTCGGCCCGCCGCGCCAGCATAATATCCACAGCCGTAAAATCATAACATTGCATATAATCGTCGGCCTTAGCCAGCATATCCAGATTAAGCTCTGCAAAACGCCGGAAAAATGCCATATCCGTCCTTTCGGTATGGGCGGCATAATTTTTTACAAACGGCGCATAAGCACTGATATATTTGCCGCCGGCCGGACGGCTTATTCTAAAGCACAGATAGTCGAATATCTTGTCGCAGCTTTTGAAGTCATAAGCTCCCATCGGCGTAAAAGTGCACAGTTTTTCATAGGTTTCGTCACGGCAGTTAACGTTAAACTTGTACATAAAATGCAGCATATCAATCTGGGACTTGGAATCCAGCCGCAACCGCGGAACCGCAAAATCAATCAGCCTTTCCCAGGCCTCATAACGACTGCCGGCCGCTTTGTTATATCTGGCCTTGTCCTTTTTGCCGCTGTTAATCCGCTGACCGGACTTTTCCCTGTCGTCAAGCAAAGCTTCTTTCAACGCTGACAATACCAAAAGACTGTTTTCGGCAAGACGGTTTCCCCTCCCGATGTCCAGCAGATAATTCAGACCTTGTTTAAGCTCTCTTTCCTGGTCGCGGCCGTAAAACTTGGGCCGGGTTGCATAATTGCGCACTTCCGCCGTTTCCGGAAGCAAATAGTTTTTCAGCCGCTCAATAAATTTATTGCGCGCATAATCAAGCTCTGATCGGGGATTAACTGTCTTCAGACGCTCAAGATTTTCTCTTCGGCTCAGTTTCGGCTCCATACCGCCTCCTGATTTTGTCCATTTTTCTGTCATTATACCTGAAAAAAGATATTATGCAACGAAAAAAGCTCCGATGCCGTTCGGAGCTTTTGCAAACAATTTCACAGAGTTAGAAATTATAGTTCAGAGACAGGCCTAAAATATGAATGTCGTTTTTATACAAAGCCTCCAGGTCGCCGCGTGCCTCGTCCCCGATATGGCCGCCCTGCCCCTTAAGCTTGACGCGTCCGTCTTTGGCGCGGATATACGTATAGCCGACATTCCAGGTCAGGTTTTCGTTCTGCGTATACTGCACGCCCAACGCATACCACTGACGGCCGGCATCGGGAATCCGCGGCGTGCGGTATTCTTCGTCAACGGCGCCTTCATCATAGGCAACACCGGCGCGGAATTTCCATTGATCATTATATTTATAGCTGACGCCGAACGCATAAAAATCCGTGTCTTTCCAACGCTCTTCGGTCACACTGTTAACTCCTTGACTGCCTCTGATGCGCAGCTCGTCAAACGAGGACCAGAACGTGCGCCCGTACTCTGCCATCACCGACCACTGATCGTTTAGGTCATGATAGGCGCCGATGGTAAAATTGGCCGGCGTTGTCAACCGGGCGCTGATGTCCTGATTGGGAAGCGCTCCGCCCAAATTGTTCGAAAACTCAATGTCGCCTTTAAGCTTATGTTTCACCTCGCTGCGGTAACCGGCACCGATACGGGTCGATTCGTTAAATTCATACATGGCTCCGAGCTGGTAACCAATGTCAAAAGTATCGCCTTCCAGCGCCGTCTTAACATCATGAACATATTCTGTATACGTCGAGTTTCTCAGCCGCGCCTTAATATACTGCATCTGAAAGCCGGCGCCGAGCGAGAGATGCTCATTGGCTTTGTAGGCTGCCATCGGCGTTACCGTCACCGTCGTCACTTTTGAAAGCGTGCCGTGATATTTTCCGGCCCATTCGTCGTCATACTTGGTAATCATGCCGAAAGGAACGTTTATAGAGGCGCCCAGCGTCCATCTGTCATTCAACTGGTGAGAAATATACATATTCGGCGCTACCGCGGCATGCACGATATTATTGTTGTAGCGTTCGCCGTCCGTCGTTCCGTCAGGAAATGTGGCAAAAGATTCTCTTGCTTTTGAACGCGGCGCAATATAGGTTCCGCCGACCGCAATCTTGGTTCCCTTATGGCGGGTCAGACCGGCGGCGTTAAAATAAGAATAGGAAATATCCTCGGCTCCGGCGGTTGCTCCCGCAAAGGCGTTTCCCTGAGCGGCAACGGATTGTTCTTTAAGGTTAAAACCGGAGGCATTGGCCTGGGCCGCCATCATAATGGTTCCCAAAGCCGTCAAAGTCAAAAGTTTCTTCATATGGGATGCTTTTTTCTGTTAAACCAATGATTATAGTAGTAAAGCAATAAGCCCCAAAAGCAACATTTTATTTATCCACCTCTGGAAATCTGTACAAATAACACACAAAAACAACAGGATATATACATACTATTTTCTGCACAGAACCGTTTTTTTATTTTATTCTTTACTTTTCGTTAATAAATTGCTTAAATCATTATTATTTCGAACTATTCGGAGAACTTATTTTGAAAAACTTCATAAGATTTTGTTTAAGAAATTTTTTCAGGTTTATGAAGGTTAGATGCAATATTGCTTTTGATGAAAAAAATTTGCCCGACAAAGCAGTCTATGTTTCCAATCATGTATCATATCTTGATCCGATTATTCTTTTTGCCTTTCTGCCCGGCGACCCGATTTTTGCGCTGAACGGACATCTCTACCGCCGCAAATGGATCCGTTTTCTGATGAAAACCGCCGACATTATGCTTTTCAATCCGATTGAACCGGGTGATTTGAAAGAGCTGATTGCCAAAGTCAACGGCGGACGCCGCTGCGTCATCTTTGCCGAAGGACGCATGACTGAAAACGGCGGCCTGATGAAGATTTACGAAGCGCCCGGCCTGTTGGCCGACAAATCTCAGGCACCCGTCATTCCGGTTTGGATTAACGGCCCGCAGTACGGCTATTTTTCCAAAACCAAAGGCCGCCTGCCGCACCGTCCGCTTCCGAGAATCACGGTCAAAGTCGACGCGCCGCGCAGTTTTAAACTCAAAGATGAACTCCGCCGCCAACGCGACCACATCAGCAACGAAGTCTATATGATTATGCGCGAAATGTGCTTTGAAGCTTCTTACAATCCCAATATTTCGCTTTTCGCCCAGCTGATGAAAACTGCCAAAGTCCATTCCAAAAAAGGACTGCTCCGCCGCCCGGCATTTGTCGAAGACATTAACCGCGTTCCAAACTCCTACAAAGACATCATCATCAAATGCTTTGTTCTGGGCAAACATTTCAAACGAGAAACCGTCCACGGCGAACACGTTGCCCTGCTGCTGCCAAACTCCATTGCCGCGCTGAGCGCGTTTTTCGGCCTTTCGGCCTATGAACGCATTCCGGTAATGCTCAATTTCTCCGTCGGCGCGCAAAATATGGTTTCCATGTGCCAAACCGCGCAGGTAAAACGGGTTATCACCTCAAAACTCTTTATCCGCAACGCCAAAATGGAACCGGTGGTCGAAGCCATCAGTCAGGCCGGATTTGAAATCGAATATCTGGAAGACCTGCGCAATAAAATCGGCCTCTGGGACAAAATCAACGCCTTTTTGCGTTATAAGATAAAAAGGGTTCCGCATAAAGAAGGCGGCAGCAAAAAGGCGGCCATTCTTTTTACTTCGGGTTCCGAAGGCGCACCCAAAGCAGTAGTTTTAAGCCACGCCAACATCATTTCCAACATCAAACAGATGTCTTCTATCGAGACCATCAACATGACAGATACGGTGTTCAACGCCCTGCCGATGTTTCACAGCTTCGGTCTCACCGTCGGCACGCTGTTTCCGCTGTTGGAAGGAGCCAAGCTTTTCTTATACCCTTCGCCGCTGCATTATCGCGTGGTGGCGGAAATCGTCTACGAAATCGGCGCTACCGTAATGTTCGGCACCGACACGTTCTTCCGCGGCTACGGCAAAATCGCCCACCCCTTTGACTTTCATA
Organism: uncultured Alphaproteobacteria bacterium; assembly: GCA_944390895.1. Taxonomy (GTDB): domain Bacteria; phylum Pseudomonadota; class Alphaproteobacteria; order RF32; family CAG-239; genus CAJLXD01. Next base: position 18,687 of record CALXRQ010000026.1, on the reverse strand, counting down.
ACGTCCGTTTTATGTACGGCGGCGCCGAGGCCGTCAAACCCGACACCCGCAATATGTGGATGGAAAGGCTCGGTATCCGGGTAATGGAAGCCTACGGTTCAACCGAATGCGCCCCGGTCATAACCGCCAACAACCGCATTTTCAACCGTTTCGGCTCCATCGGCAAGCTTCTTCCCGCCATAGAACATAAAATAGTGCCGGTTGACGGCATTGCAAACGGCGGAGAACTCTGGGTCAAAGGCCCCAACATCATGATGGGCTACATCATGCCGGACAAACCGGGCGTTTTACAGCCGCTGGAAGACGGATGGTATCACACCGGCGACGTTGTCAGCATTGATGACATCGGCTTTGTCTGCATCAAAGACCGTATCAAACGTTTTGCCAAAATCGGCGGCGAAATGGTTTCCCTCAATGCCGTTGACAATATGGTCCGCAGAGCCTGCGAAAAATACGGCGAAGAATACAGCTACGGAATCGTATCCATTCCGCACGAAAGCAAAGGTGAACAGATTGTCCTGGTCACCAACAACCGAAACGTCACCCAGGAGCTTTTGCACAACTACATCAAAGCAAACGGCATGTCTGAGCTTTATCTGCCCCGTATCATTCTTTTCAAGGAAAAACTTCCGGTCTTTGCCACCGGCAAAGCCGATAACGTAACTTTGAAAAAAGAAGTGATGGAAGAACTGGCTGCAACCGCTCTGCCTCTGGCCAGCTGAAGCAAAACTTTACAATTCATTTCAACGACAGAAGATAGACTAAACTTAAAGCACAGAATACATAATATTTTGTGCTTTAGGTAACGTTTTTGTGAAAATTACCATTCCGATGGTAATTTATTTTTGTATTCATTTGCGGCGTGTGACATAATATACTCAGGCTTTAGTTCTAATTATTTATGAGGTGCATTATGTCATACTTTCGCAAAATGTTGTATCTGTCCGCTTCGGTCATTATTTTGACCCAAGCTGCCGAAACATCAGCTGCGGATCTTATCCCGTCAACTGTCCGGCGGAAATGACCGGCGACACCTATACCGCAAACGGCATTGCCTATCAGTCGTGTCCGGATTGTCCGGCATCGACAAGCTCGTCGTCCACAACCGTTTACAGCTGCACGACCAGAAAATGTAAAATCACCTCCTGCCCGAGCACGCAGAAACTGAACTCGGCGGGAACCGCCTGTATCAACAAGGACGACACCTGTCCGACAAACTACTACAAATCTTGCGAGACCGGAACCCAGGGTGAGCCCAAATATACCGAAGCCGGCACTGCTTGCTACCAGTGCAAACCAAACATAAAAATTTCCGACTGTGCCGCTCTTAAACAGGCCATTGAAAAAGCAACCTCCAATGAAACTGTAACCATGGATGCCGATGTTACTTGTACAGACACCTCTGTTACGTTAAAAGATTACGTTACTTTAGACGGAGCCGGACATACTTTAGCATTCAACTTAACTCAAATTGCTCCGAAACCGGGATTAATTCTGGGCAGATATTCCAACGTATCTAATCTGACACTAAATATGACCACTAAATATCGCGGTGAAAAAACGAGCTATGTCATCGGTGTTGTTAAAGATACCGGAGCTTTAAAAATTCCCAAAGAAGGCGGATACAATACAATAGAAAACTTTAATTTGTATCTGAAAGCAGACACAGAGCCTAGGAGCGAAAGCGGATATTACCCGATGGTCGCTATTGAAGCTTCCCCAATAACCTTCAAAGGAACGAATAATTTCATAGACAAAGGTTCTGTATGCAGTCAAGATGTAAATAACCTCACCTATCCTGTCAACGCTAAAACCGCTGCTCTTTATGCAACTGACGACACATTCTTGTTAAATTTAGGAACGAATGCCGTACTTAATATTAAAACCAACGGCTGCTGGTCAACCGGCATCAATTATGCCTCAATTAATATGACCGACAACGCTAAAATAAATATTGAAACATACGGCTCCAGTAGCAACGGATTTTCTGATACATCGGGATCTGATGACGGCATTATATCCATGTCTGGAAACACTGAATTTAACGTTTTGGCCAAAGGAGATAAATCTTCTGGAATCTTCGCTGATAGCATTAGAATGACGGACAACGCAGTTCTAAATGCCTATGCAAAAAATTCCTATGCGGTCTATTATACGGCGATGAGTGGTAATACTGGGCTCGAAATGAAAAAGAACAGCCGTCTCAATGCAAAAACGGCCGGCACCGCAACAAATACACTTGCTGCCGTAGAAGGAAGGGCTGCTCTATACGACAATGCTAAAGTTAATGCTTATAATATTGCCGGAGGAAAAGCAATAAGCATTTATCATCAATATCTAACGTTAAACAATTATGCTGAATTTAACAGTGAAGCAACTTCAAGCTCTTCATCATGCCTGGGGTCCAATGTCGACTTCACATTAAAATCATCAAATGCAAAACTTAGAATAAAATGCGGAGGAACATTCTTGCCCGAAGACACCACAATATCCCCGGAAATTGAAAATGCAGTCGTTGGAGCAACCATTGAAACACCTTATGCCAAATATACCTGTAATACGGCCGTTTCCAAAACTGTCAGAATCCCAAAAGGAAATGCCGTAGACATTCCCAATTTTTCAAAAAACACAGGCAGCAGACTGACAACAATGCCAAGCGACTTTAAATCAATATTCACTCAGGGAATATTTGTAAAATAAAAAAAGCCCCGGATAAAATATCCGGGGTGTTTTTTTATCAGCATATTTAGATAACCATAGAATGTAACCTAAGCGTTGAAATTAAGTCCCCAATCCTTATACCTTGCCGGATCGTCAATCCAGTTTTCGCGGACTTTCACAAACAGAAAGAGATGAACCCGGTCTTCCAGAAGCTCTTCTATTTCATGACGCGCCGCCTGACCTATTTTTTTTATCATCGCGCCGCCCTTGCCCAGAACAATGATTTTCTGACTGTCTCGCTCCACATAAATCGTTATCTCGGCGCGTACCGAACCGTCCTCCCGACGCTCCCAAAGCTCAGGTTCAACCGTCAGAGCATAGGGAAGCTCATGATGCAGATACAAAAAAAGCTTTTCGCGCACAATTTCGGCTGCCAACAGTTTCAACGGCATATCCGAAATCTGGTCTTCGTCATAATACCAGGGACTTTCGGGAAGATTATCAGCCAAATACTTGTAAAAATCATCCATATATTCGCCGTTCTGCGCCGAAACCATAAAGGTTTCCTTAAATTTTCCGGCCGCATTGATTTCCGCACTCAAACCCAGCAGTTTTTCCTTCTGAATCAAATCAATCTTATTCAGCAACAAAACCGCTTCAATTTTGTTTTTGTTCAACTTGTTGACAATAGCCCGGGTTTCATCGTCAAAACCGCGCTTGGCGTCCACCACCAGCACCGTAATATCGGCATCACCGACCCCGCTCCAGGAAGATGCCACCATGGCCCGGTCCAAACGGCGTTTGGGTTTGAAAATGCCCGGCGTGTCAATAAAAATAATCTGGGTATTCTCATAAATGCCGATTCCCTTAACCAAAGTGCGCGTTGTCTGCACTTTCGGCGACACGATTGAAACCTTGGAACCGACAAAATTGTTGGTGATGGTTGATTTACCGGCGTTCGGCGCACCGATCAGGGCGACGAAACCGCAGCGGCTGGGCAGACTGTCATGATTTTTTTCTTCGCTCATAAGCTCTCCAGTTTTTTCAGCATCTTGGCCGCCGCTTCCTGTTCGGCCAGCTTCTTATTGCGTCCCTCGCCGACTTCCGGCGCAACCCCTTTCAGCGATACAGACATATAAAAAATCGGCTCATGTTCGCTTCCCTCGCGCCCTTCCAGCTTATAAACCGGCACGCCGCGCCCCTTGGCATGCGCCACTTCCTGCAAGGCGGTCTTGGCATCTTTCGGCGGAGCAACGTTTTTATCAATCAACTCACGCCAATGCTGGTTGACAAATTTGATAGCCTCTACACAATCGCCGTCAATAAAAATGGAACCGATAACCGCCTCGCAGACGTCACACAAAACGTTTTCGTTATCGCGGATTTCTTCATTGGCCACAATCATATATTTGTCCAACTGCAGCGTTTTGGCCACCATGGCCACCGTTTCCTTGCACACCAGCCCCGTATGCCGCTGGGAAAGGCTCCCTTCCGGTTCATGCGGAAAAATATTATACAACAGACTGGCAATGGATAACCCCAAAACCCGGTCGCCCAAAAACTCCAGACGTTCGTAGTTTTTTTCGACATCCGAGGCAAAACTGCTGTGGGTCAGCGCCTGTTTCAGCAACGCCGGATTTTTATATTTGTAATTTAAAATCTTCTCTAATTCTTCAATCATTTCAAACATCTCTCAACACACCAAAACGGACGACAGAAAACTGCGCCGACCGGTTCAGAACACAACCTTGAAAACAAAAGGGTCTGGTTACTGGATTTTATTAAACAAACGCGACCAGCGGATTTTCTTCGGCCAGACCCAAGGTTTATACCAGGCATCGTCCTCATTGTTGGAAAAGAACAGAAAACGAGCCTTCCCGATCAGATTTTCGGCCGGGACGAAACCGACGTTAACGCGGCTGTCGTCAGAACGGTCACGATTGTCACCCATGACAAAATAACTGTTCTGCGGAATTTCAATTTCCGGCATATCGTCAACGTTCTCAAAGTCGGAGACCTCAAGAATGTTATGCTTCACGCCGCCGGGCAGCGTTTCGACATACTGGCGGTAACGTTCGGCATTGCCGCTTTTGTCGCGCAGGACAAAATCTTCCTGAGCTTCGCGCTGAACCAGTTCGCCGTTAATATATAATCTGCCCTTTTCAAGTTTCAGCCGGTCGCCGGGCAGACCGATAATTCTTTTGATAAAATCCGTCTTATTGTCCTGCGGAAATTTAAACACTACCACATCGCCCCGTTGCGGTTTATCTTCCCATATCCGGCCTTCAAACAACGGCAGACTGAACGGGAAAGAATGTTTGGAATATCCGTAAGTATATTTGGAAACAAACAGATAATCGCCCACATACAGGGTCGGATACATTGAACCTGACGGAATTTTAAACGGTTCAAACAAAAAGGTTCGGATAACAACGGCAATGACAATTGCAAAAAAAATCGTCTTAACTGTATCTAAAAATCCTTCATCTTTTTCCATATCGACCTCAATTAACCAAAGACATTGCCCATACCCCTTTGGAGATTACTTCAAATTCTTCAAAATAATCTCTAATGAGGCAAGTGACTACATACTAAACATAATTCCAGATATATCAACAAATATTTAACCAATTAACAAATATTTAGAAATTTTTTACCACGGCCTTGCCGATAATGTTCTCAAACGGAATCAAACCCAGACCGCCGCGGCTGTCTTCCGATTCGTCCCGATTGTCGCCCATAAACAGAAAAAATCCTTCCGGCACATAAATTTCCGGGACATTATCCAGCGTCCGGTCGTCTGAAATTTCCAGAATTTTATGGCGCACACCGCCGGGCAGCGTTTCAATATACTGATGATAAATATGCAGACGGCCGCGATGGTCTTCCATTTCAAAACCTTCGATTTCTTCCCGCTCGACCAAAACGCCGTTGATAATCAGGCGGCCGTTTTGCATGGCAACCCTGTCGCCGGGAACGCCGATCACCCGTTTGACATAAGGCCAGCGCTCTCTTTCCCGGGTAGATTTAAAAACTGCGACGTCACCGCGCTCAGGATAGCGGCCGAACCATCTTTCTCCCGCGGGAATAGGAACATTAAACGGAAAAGAATAACGAGAATAGCCGTAATTGTATTTCGTTACAAAATCCCACTCGCCGTGCTGCATGGTCGGCAGCATCGAAACCGAATAGATTTTAAACTTTTCAAACACGAAAAAACGCAGCAGCGCGCTGATGACCACCGCAATGACAATCACCCTCAAAAGGCTGAACTTAACTTTTTTCTTCTCTGACAAAGGATATTCCTAAATTGCTTCAATAACTACAAAAGCCTGCGCCCACGGATAATCGTCCGTCATGGTCAACTGAATATTGGCATTCTTTTCCCGGCACAATTTCTGAGCATTCTTAAACGCGCTGCCGGTCAGTTTTAACGTCGGTTTCCCCGTCGACAGATGGATCACTTCCATATTGCGCCAGTAAGTCCCGTTGCGCAACCCCGTTCCCAAAGCCTTTGAACAGGCCTCTTTGGCGGCAAAGCGTTTGGCCGCCATGCAATAATATTCCCGTTCCGAAATATGCTCGCGCCGCGACATTTCCGCCAGTTCGGCCTTAGAAAAAATCTTATTTAAAAAACGCGTCCCGTATTTTTTTATGGTATCGCCTATTCTTTCAATATTCGTCAAGTCACTGCCAATTCCAACAATCATTCCTGCCTCTTCTTATTTTTTACGCCGTCCGGCCTCCAGTTTTTCCAAAGTGTTTTTCATCAGATAATAAGTCATAAACCATGCCGCCAAATAAAACGGAATGCAACCGACCATCATCGGCCACAAAATCGGCCACACGTCCGCGGCAAACGAACGGAAATCAAATGTCATTAAAGCGCGCATGGCTTTTTCAAACATTAGAACAAACGCCACCTTGGTTTCCACGCCGTAATCACCCAGCATATGGCGCCCCGTATACAAAACCGAAACCCAGATAAACGGAAAGGTCCACGGGTTACCGGCAGCCGTGCCGATAGCACTGGCCAGAATATTGCCGTTGACAAACCAAGCCGTCGCCGCCGCCAGTACAAAATGAAAGCCGACAAACGGCGTAAAGGAAATTGCCACGCCGCAGGCAACGCCGGCCGCAATCTCCTTCGGCGTCCCTTTCAGCCGTTGCAGACGCAGCAGAATATAACATCCGTAACGTTTCCATCCGCCCTGCGGCCAGAGAAAGCCCGCAATGCGTTTGGTCAGACTGGGTTTGGTCTTTCGCTTAAACAAATTATTCTCCTGATATCTTTGCGTTTTTGAATATATACACAATCATCAGGGAGTACAACTCTAAAATATGTTATTAAATGAAAATATCCTTCTTGCCCGACCAATAAGCGGCCGAACCGACGCCAACGCGGAGAGAACGCTTTCCTCCTGCGAAATCTGTATCTGGCATCTGTTACAAAAAGGGTGGAGAATGAGATAGATAGAGTGATTTAAGGCGTGAGAAAAATTTTAGCGTACATTGAGGTACGTGAATTTTTCGAACCGATGATAAATTGCTCTAGATACTCATTTTATAAAAGGGTGGAGAATGAGATAGATAGAGTGATTTAAGGCGTGAGAAAAATTTTAGCGTACATTGAAGTACGTGAATTTTTCGAACCGACGATAAATTGCTCTAGATACTCATTTTATAAAAGGGTGGAGAATGAGATAGATAGAGTAATTTAAGGCGTGAGAAAAATTTTAGCGTACATTGAAGTACGTGAATTTTTCGAACCGACGATAAATTGCTCTAGATACTCATTATACACCCTTTTACTGGTTGGCTCGGGAAACATACGACACAACCTTCGACGCTTTCAGCGCGGCAATAATGTCGGTCAGGTGTTTCAGATCTTTTACTTCCACGTCGACGATGATTTCAAAATAACTGATGGTACGATACACAATATTCAGATTGGCAATATTACCGTTATAACGCGCTATCAGATTGGAAAACTCGCCAAGCGCGCCCGGTTCGTTAGACAGCATAACCTTAAGCCGGCCGATATGAGCCCCCTCGTCCGCCGCATCACCCCAGGAAATGTCGAGCCATCTCTCCGGTTCGTCGGCAAACTTTTCAAGCTGTTTGCAGTCTATAGTGTGCACCGCCACGCCTTTGCCGGTCGTCACGATGCCGACGATGCGGTCGCCGGGCAGCGGATGGCAGCAGCCCGCAAAATGAACCGCCATTCCGGGAATCAGTCCGTTGATTTTCAAATCTTCTTTTTTTGCCTTCTTGGCCGATTTTTTGAAAACCGGTTTCAACGAATTGACCACCTTCTCCAGCTTGGACTGCTTATACCCCGGATATACGGCCCGCAAAACATCCCAGCCGCTGATCAGCCCCTCGCCGACCTTGGCATAAATGTCGTCAATGGATTCAGCTTCAAAATTCGGCAGCACGTTAATCAGCCCCTTTTCGGAAAACTCCAGATTTTCGCCTTTGAAAGTACGTTCCAAAATCTGCTCACCGATAGCGATAAACTGATCCCGCTTATGCGCCCGCACATAACGCCGGATTGCCGCTTTGGCCTTTCCGGTTACCACGAAGCGCTCCCATTCCGTTGACGGATGCTGGGCTTTTGAGGTCAAAATTTCCACCTGATCGCCGTTTTGCAAGACCGTTCGCAACGGACGGATTTCTCCGTTGATTTTAGCTCCGACGCAGGTATCACCGACCGAAGAGTGGACCGCATAGGCAAAATCCACCGGCGTCGAATTAACCGGCAGTCCGATCAAATCGCCTTTCGGCGTAAAGCAAAACACCTGATCATTATACATTTCCAACTTGGTGTTTTCCAAAAACTCTTCGGGATTTGAAGCCTGCTCCAAAATCTCCAGCAGTTCGCGTATCCACTTGAAATTACGCCCGACGACCCGCTCGCCCTGCTTATAGGCCCAATGCGCGGCCACGCCTTTCTCGGCCACTTCGTGCATTTCATAAGTGCGGATTTGAATCTCAATTCTGGTATTTTCGGGTCCGATGACGCCGGTATGGATAGATTTGTAGCCATTGGGTTTCGGCGTGGAAATATAATCCTTGAAGCGTCTGGGAACCATGTGATATTTGCTGTGGACAACGCCCAACGCCTGATAACAGCTGGCAATGTCTTCCACGCAGATACGAAAGGCCATAATGTCGGACAATTGTTCAAAGGAGGCATTCTTCTGCTGCATTTTCCGCCAGATTGAATACGGCGTCTTCTCACGACCGGAAACCGTTGCCTTAATGCCGTTTTCCGCCATGTCTTTTTGCAGTTGCTCTATAATCTTCGGTACCAGATTGTTGCCCTGCTCGCGCAGAAAGTTCAGACGCGCGACAATTGAATCATGAGCTTCTTTGTGCAGTTCCGCAAAAGCAATCTCTTCCAGCTCGCTCTTTACTTCCTGCATACCGATACGTTCCGCCAGCGGCGCATAAATATCCAGCGTTTCTTTGGCAATGCGCGCTCTTTTTTCCGGCGCGCAAAAATGAAGGGTTCTCATATTATGCAGCCTGTCGGCCAGTTTAATAAGAAGAACCCTGATATCTTCAGACATTGCCAATAAAAGTTTGCGGAAATTTTCTGCCTGCTTGTTGTTGGCGGATTTTTGCTCAATCATCGCCAATTTGGTCAGGCCGTCCACAATCTGAGCCACCTGATCGCCGAACAGATTTCTGATTTCTTCCACCGTCGTGTCGGTATCTTCAACCGTATCATGCAGCAGACCGGCCACAATCGAAGCAGAATCAAGCTTGAATTTGGTCAGAATACCGGCCACTTCAACCGGATGGGAATAATACGGATCGCCGGATGCTCTTAACTGAGCGCCGTGTTTCTTCATGGCAAAAACATAAGCCCGGTTCAATGCGTCTTCATCGGCATCGGGATCATACGATTTTACTAAATCAACCAATTCATACTGTCTTAACATCCGGGCCTCAGGTTTCTTTGCTCCAAATTTTCCGCTTTTCCCCAATATTATACGAATGTAACGAAAGCTACAATAAAAAAATTAAAAATTGCTTTAAAACCCGCTTCAGAAAACGGTAGGAAACTATTCGCCTCAAAAAAAAGGAGCCGTTTCCGGCTCCTTTTTCGCTAAATTATCAGTCTTATTCGTCGATGTCGTCAAAATCATCGCCGAGATCGCCGCCCAAATCCAGCGATTCGTCCAAACCGGCGTCATCATCGTCAAAAGAAGCGTCCGCATCACCTGCAGCCTCGGCTTCCAGATCAATGTCCTCATCCTCGCCGTGAACCTGCATCGCGTCATTGATGTCCGTATCCAGCAACAGGCCGGAAAACTGCTCGTCCAAATCGGCCAGTTCTTTCTCCGCGGCCATAATCTCAAGCTCTTCCTCTTCCGGTTCCTCAACCTCAACATATTTTTGCAGCCCCATAACCAGAGATTTCTGCAATTCTTCAATACTGACGGTTTCATCGGCAATTTCACGCAAAGCGACAACCGGATTTTTGTCGTTGTCGCGGGCAACGGTAATCGGCGCACCCGAAGCAATGTCTTTTGCCCGCTGAGCCGCAACCATCAGCAGTTCATAGCGGTTGGGAATTTTATCAATACAATCTTCAACTGTAACGCGTGCCATTTGTTATCACCTTATAAAAAATGCAAATTATCAAAATTAATCCTACTTATACTAAGTATGAATCTGAAATGCAATAAAATTTTATCAAAAAAAATACAATTTCTCCGCCGCGGCCCCGAAATGTTGAGAAATCGAATTAATCCAGGCTTTCAACCGGGCTTGATACCAGCATATTGTCCATCTTGATAAATTTTTCTCTGAGCTCTTTGCGATTCTTTCTCACCTCCAGAACGTCGCGCATCGGCGCCCGATACATTTCCACCACGCTCTGCATCGTTGCAAACTGAGCCCCCGAAACCGCCTCGTTGAAAGCCGTCACGCTCTGATTGTAAATGCCGTGCTTATAAGCCAATATGCTCTGCAGCGTGGACATACTGACGTTCGACACCCGAAAAGCCTTGATGGTCTTGTCACAGGTATAGGCCCATTCCTTGAGTGTAAACCCCTGCTTGCCGACAATCGACGTAAATTCGTTTTCCTTCAGCGGACCCGCGATTTTAAGCTTCTGCGCCAAACGCTGACACGGATTGACCATGTCTTTGACCTCGTTAATCATAAGACCGGTACCATGCTCTTTTTCATACATGTCCAACAACAGCCCGATATTATACAAATCCAGCCGGTTGTTATCCCTTTTGGCAAAAGCGTCAACCTCATCCAGCGTGTTGATAAAGGCTTTGATATCCGCCGAAGTCAGCGGACTGTATTTGTCCGGATGCATGGTTCTGAAATCGCTGCGCGTAATTTTCTCGACTTTTTCCGCACCGGGCATAAACTTCTCCGGCGGAACGATTTTGCGCAGTTCTTCATAGAACTTCGGATCATGGGCAACCTTCGGGGTAGTTTTATATATCTTGGGAATTTCAAGCATTTCCATTTTCTGCGGCCAGACTTCCGGCATCAGCACAAAATACAAAGACGGCGACAAAAACTCCAGATCTTCAATGTCTGCCAGCTGCGGCGCAATCCTGCTCGGAAACCGGTTCTTAGTTTCCTTAATTCCGGGCATATTCAAAATCTTTTCGGATATTCCCGGCACCGAATGCAGATACGGCCCGATATACTCATACATGCTTTTGGGAATGGAGTTCAACAAGTTCAGCAAAGCTTCCTCGTTGGCGTCCGGCATTCGTTTTTCACGGCTGCCGTAAGTGCTGATGGTCAGCTTAAACACATCGTCAAACACATTGCCGATATTCCAACCGTAATCATAACGCTTGTCATACAAAACGTTCGGTTTGACGTATTTCCTGTTGAGTTCCTCAAGCGTAGGCAGCGGCGCGTCAAGATCTATCTCAAAATATTTTGCAAAATCCTGAGGCGCGGCCTGCGCATTCCATGCCCAGCCCAGAGCCGCCAGCCAAAACAATCCTTTTTTTATCATCGGTTGCGATATACTCTCAGACTGAATTCCAAAACCTTTTTGCCGTTCTGCGGAACTTCCAGGTTCCATTTCAGGGTCGAAGCGTTTTTCTTTTCGCTTTTGGCATTCTCGCTCAATACTTCCCAGTTATTGGCAATGTTTTGTTCAAAAACGACGTTTTTGTTCTTGGAAGCGGCGTTGCTGAATGTCACCTCGACCGCCACCTCGCTCATATCCTTGGAGATGGCCTTGACGCTCTTTATTTTGCCTTTGGCATATATGTCAAAGGCCTTGCCGACGGTCAAATCGATTTTTTCGCCGGAAGCAGACTGTTCAATACGGCTCTCGCCGATAAACTGCAAATTGTTGCCCTCGTCCTTTTCATAAAAGCGGACAATGCCGCCCGGCATCGGCAGCCCCAGATTGGAAGCCTTGTCATTAACCAGCTTGAAAACCACGTTCGGATTCTGCTTCTCAAACTCGTTGGCGCTGACGCCGACACCGACATACAGCGGAGAGTGCAGCAGATATTCTTTGGCATACTTGACGTTGTTCAGATTCATCAGGCTGACCTGTTTGGACTGCTTGTCCTTAATTGTGGTCTTGACCGGCAGCGTATATAAATAATAGTCAGCAAGACTGGTACGCTCCGCGGCACCGCTGTCTGCCGCGGCGCTTTCCATCGCCATCATGCCGCGGGCCAGCATCATTTTCGGGCGGACGACATTGCTTGCGCCGCTTTCCTGATTCACATTGCCGGCCACCAGCTGTACTCGGGCGTTTTCATAATCGGCACCGGTTTCGTTGTTCAGCGTAATCCAGGTGTTAATGTCCAAAACGTCGTCAGACTTCACCTCGGCAATGTAATCAGCCTTCCAACTGATGCCGTTGGTCAGATAAGCCAGTTCCAGCTCTTTGTCCGCCGCGGCGTTGTTCTTCAAATTGACCACCAGCGTCGGCTTCACCCGGAGACTGGAGGGAATTTTATCATAGACGACGCGTCCCGGAAAATTTGCCTCCACGCCGTAGCTGAACTGCAAAATCGGCGCCCCGTAATTGCTGTTCAGCAGTTTGGCCTTATCAAAAATGGTCTGGCCGTTTTCGGGGTTGAGAATTGCGGTTTTGACCTCTTTGCCGATAAACTGTTCCATTATGTTGTTGGCCGTCAGCAGGTCATAATCATAATTCTGCTCAATCACCTCAATGCCGTTGCCGCTGACCATGGCCGTTTCCGGTTTTATCTGGCTGGCCACGCCTTCAAAGGCAATGGCATTGTTCCCCGCCGGAAGATTCACTTTCCGCACGTCTCTGACAAATCCGAGGTTATTGTTGTAAATGCTGACCGTCATCTCCACGTTTTTGTCGTTGTCGACCAAAATCTCGTCAGCGGCCGCCGGACCGGCTGACAGGAAAACACTCATTGCAATCAAACTTGCGGCATATTTATTAAGCATAAAAATCCTCCTTAACGGGTTAACTCCCGGACAATATAATCCAAAAAATCTTAAAAAAGAAGTGATAATTTGAGAATATTAGTAGACTCGCGGGAAATATTGAACTAATATCGGGACAGTTAAGATTTATTTTGCTGCAAAGGAGAAAAACTATGGCTTGGACAGATGAAATGGTTGACCGGCTCAGAGCAATGTGGGCCGAAGGGCTGACCACCGGAGAAATCGGCAAACGCCTGGGCGTTTCAAAAAACTCTATCGTCGGCAAAGTTCACCGTCTCGGTTTGTCGGGACGCCCGTCTCCGATTAAGAAAAAAGAAGATGCCGCTACAGATTCGGTTCCGGCTGCCGAACCGAAGGCTTCTAAAGAAAAACCGGCAAAAGAGCTCAAACCTCATAAAAACAAAACAGAAAAAAGCGTTCCCGAACCGGCCGCAAAAATCGACATCAAGACCATGGAGCGCGAAAGCGAGCCCCAAACGGCCGCTGCGCACGCTCACGGCGGCAAAACCATGTTGACAGACCTTGACAATCATACCTGCCGCTGGCCTCTCGGCGACCCCAAGGATGAAAATTTTCATTTTTGCGGCAGAAAGGTTCGCATCGGTCAAACCTATTGCGACGAACACGCCAACATTGCCTATGTCAAAACCAATAAAAAATAAGATATTTGCAAAAATTTAACCTTTGGCGTACATACTTGATAACAGTAAGTAATTAAACAGCAAGGAACTGCCGTCATGTCTATGGGCACATTAGTATCTTTTATTGCGGGGACTCTGGTCGTTTTACTTTCCATTATAACGGCAACAGATGAACCTTCGGCTTTTATTGACGTTCCCAGTATGATTATCGTCTGCGGCGGCACTTTTGTTACGCTGTTTATTTCTTATGAATTTAAGACCGCAATGGAAGCCATTCGTTTAATGGGAAAAGCTTTCAATCGTCATTCCGATTCGGAAAATTCGCTGAAAGACGAAATCGGCCGCATTGTCCGCTGGGCATATATCATCCAAAAAAACGGCCTGCAGGGGCTGGAAAACGAAATCACCGATGATCTGCGCAAGGAAAGTCCGTTTTTGTCATACGGTTCCGATCTGGTTGTCACCGGATACACCGGCGCTGAAATCAACCAGATTTTGGATCAGATGATTGAAGCCGATGTCGAAAGAAACAAAACCGCTATTGACGCATTGAAAAAAATGGGTGGTGACGCCCCTGCTTTCGGTATGCTTGGCACCCTTATCGGTCTGGTTATCATGCTCGGTAAAATGGGCGGAGATCCTGCGGCAATCGGTCCCAGTATGGCCGTAGCGTTGATTACCACCTTTTACGGCATCATTCTTGCCCGCCTGATTTTCATTCCGCTGTCGACCAAAGTTGCCGCACGCAACGATGTTACGATTTTCAAAAACACCATGCTCAAAGAAGGTCTGGTGCTTCTGGCCGAGCGCAAAAGCCCGCGCTACATCCAAGACAAAATCAACTCCTTTGTTGATGTCAAAGACCAGTTCCTGATTGACCGAGATATGAAAACTCCGGCATCTTCGGAAGAATAGGAAACGCTCATGAAAAAAAAGCCGGACGAACCGATTGACGAAGGATGGATGGCAACCTATGGCGATATGGTTACCCTGCTTCTGTGCTTCTTCGTAATGATGATGTCTGCATCCAAACCCGATGTTGCATTGTTTGAACAAATTCAGGCCAGCATGAACGAAGCACTCGGAAAAAAAGACAGCGCCCGCCCGATAGAAATGATGATGGTCGATCTCAATGATGATATCCAGTCTGTTGACATCAGTGACAAGCTCTCTATCGGCAGCGATTCGCAGGGCGTTGTCATTGAAATGGACGGAGACACTTTCTTCGCTCAGGGGTCGGCAGAACTAAAACCGGAAGCGACAACCGTTCTTAAAAGAATTGCGGCAACGCTTCTTTCCGATCGTTACAAACATTTCAATTTCAGTATTGAAGGTCACACCAGCGATGAAAAATTTTCCAGTGAGAAATATCCGTCCAACTGGGAACTTTCTTCCGCCCGCGCTTCCAGTGTCGCCCGCTTTTTGGAAAGCCGCGGCATTCCGCGCGTCAGACTCAAAGCCACCGGCTTATATGATATTTCTCCCAAATATCCGAATAAGAATCCCTACGGAGAACCCATTCCCGAAAACCGGCGCAAAAACCGAAGAGTGGTTATCCACGTAGAACCGTCATTCAAATAGTAAAGAGGCTCAGGCCTCTTTTTTTTGCTTTACCGCACATAACAACTTTTTCGACAAATCCTCTTTTTAAAACACGATTAAACGACTTTTTCGATAGCTGCTATTAAATAAATAGATAAGGTGATGGATTTTTTCGACACCTGTAAAAGTTTTTTACAAGCTTCTCATATAAGATTTTTCAGTTAAGATAACATTATAACAACCAAATAAACGCATAAACAATAAACAAGGAGAAAATATAATGAGAAAAAATACCATCGAAACGAAGACACCGCTGGAAAGCAGTATTGTCTTAATCAACAAAATCTACGAAAGCTTTGAAGCATTGGAAGCAACTCTTGGCGGATTAAAACTGGAAGAACCCCTGTTCATCACTTATGTTGCCAAAAAAGCCTTTGCAAAAGCCATATTCAATGAAATCAAACCCGAAAAGCATACCCGCCAATAACAAATCTGCCCTATAAAAGCCTCTCTCCGGAGAGACTTTTATTTTTCAATGAAACTTTAATGCCAGATTGAGCGCTGTTAAATATCTCAGCCCTGTTATTTTAAGCATAAATCAGAAAACCTGTCCTTCTGCCGACCACTTTCCGTCCTCATATACCAAATGAAACACTGCGCAGTTTGCCAGCTTTTCAAACTCATAATGCAGCCGGTTCAGCATCGCGGCCATGGTTCCTCCGTGAATAGCCACCCCCATAACCCGATACGGCTCCGCCGTCAGATTTTCCAACTCGGACCAGACCCGATCCAAAGCCTCTTTTTTGCTCTCTCCGTTAGGAAAACGAATGTCCCAATATTCCGAGCGATTCCAGTTATTGACAACTTCCGGTACCTCACGCTGCAGATCCGAAATCAGTTTACCTTCGGCATCACCGTAAAAACATTCCCGCAATTCCGGCTTCACAATCACCGGAACATCCAACGCCCGCCCCAGGGCTTCCGCCGTATGTTTGGCACGAAGCAAAGGACTGCTGAAAACAATTTCGATACCTTTGCCGGCAAGCTTCTCCGTCAAAGATTCGGCCTGAGCTCTGCCATTTTGATTCAAATCATAGTCCATACCCGAACCCTGCCAACGTTTCTGCCGGTTCAAATCGGTTTCGCCATGGCGGAAAACATAAAAGTCTTTACGCATTTGTTCCTCTTTTCTTTTTCAAGTCGGCATCTTTAACGTCGGCCCATACGATTGTCGTCTCTTTTTTGCCTTTTTCCCAGACAAACCAGGCAAACTCCATCGCCGGAGAACCGAAACCGAGAAAATCCACCTTATTGGGAATGACAATCACTTTAGCCGGCGGAAACTCGGCATAAAGCTTAGCGCGTTTTTTCCCCGTCAAATAACGAATTGGCAGCAAAAGCGCCAAACACTTATCAGAAAGCTTGAGCCCCTGGACAATAAATTCATAAGCCAGATTAAACGGCGGATTGGTAATGATATTATCGCTCCGGCGCTTTGAATTCAAAAAATCAACGCCCGATTCGCCATATCCGCGATCTATTAAATCAGAACACTCCACATAAGGATAATACTGTTTTATCACTTCAGCCATTCGTCCGTCACCGCAGGCCGGTTCCCAAATTTTTCCGCTAAACTGATAATTCTTCAGCAATGCTTTCGTCACATAAGCCGGGGTCGGATAAAAATCCTCGGCCTGTCGCAAATCTTCAACCTTACGTCCTAAAAGTTTATATTGCTCGTTAATCATAAAAACTCTGCTGATAAAAAATTTTGGATAAACGGAAACGCTAAGCTATTTTTTCAGCAACCTGAGAAAACAGTCTACAAGTTCTTGGAAAATTTTGTTGAGCCAGACTGTAACAACAGCCGCAGCGAAACTAGATACCCAAGATCTATTCCCGTCCAAGAGACCAAGCTTGCGCCGGTCGATTGGCTTTCCCATTTATAAATCCCTGCAAATGGAGCGAGTAACGGGAATTCCCGGCTTGCCTTGTAACATTCGCTCATTTCACTATCGTTCAATCGCTCATTAACAAAGCTGCACCGCTCGCAACGAAAATCTCCACCGGAGATTTTCTATCGGCTCGCGCCCTCTCGGGTTCGATTCCGATTCTATCTTTTCTATTACTCAACCCCACCCTCTGATGGGGTTGAGTAATGGAGCGAGTAACGGGAATCGAACCCGCATATTAAGCTTGGGAAGCTCACATTCTACCATTGAATTATACTCGCGCGAACAGGGCGACATGCACAACCGCCGCCCTGCAGGGTTAATTATTACTACCCCAATTCATATTTTGCAAGTTATTAATAATATTTTGTGCCGTTGATTGCGATTCCTCACTAATTCCGGCAGACTGCAACGCCAGTTTTTTGATACAGGTATTGACAATTTCATCGGCCGTAACGCTGACGCTGTTCACAAACAGCGTTCCCGCCTGAAACTTTGCATTGGCTTCGCTGACCATACAGGCGCGCATCTTGGTTTTGGCCGAAGCGTCGGCGTCAACCGTCGTATACTTGGAAAGATCGGTGCATGCCGATAATGCTGCGGCAGCCAACAAAGCGGCGAACAATTTGTTTTTCATCGTCTTTTCCTCAGTTTGAAAGTGCGTTTTTCAGATTGTTAAGGCTGTTTTTGGCATCTTCAACCGCTTTCTGCTGTTCGGCTTTTTTGGCTGCGTCAGCTTCCTTGCGCGCTTTCAGCTTGTCTTCCAGTTCAGCTCTTTTGGCTTCGTATTTGGCCTTTTGTTCTTTAATCTTTGCCTCGCGTGCCGCTTTGGCATCCGCATCTTTTTGAGCCTGCTTTGCCTTGGCGTCTTCGACCTTCTGTGCGGCTTCGTCAATTTTTCCCTGCGCTTTCTGAGCTGCGGCGGTCAAATCGAAAGCCATAGTTTCTGCGGCACTGAAAACGGCAGCGGCTGCCAATAAAGACAACAATTTTTTCATCTTTTTCTCCTTTGCAAAAAATACTTTTTTACTATAAAGCGGCCGGCCTAAACTTCAATCATAAAATCGGATAATCACACAGGAAAAAACGCCGCGCCGCGCCATATCGGCTCAAAAGCGCAGATTTTTGCACCGACGGAGAATCCGCCGACATTCAGACTGTTAACCGAACTCATTTTTCCCGAACGGAATCATTTTTTGATAGATTTTTGAATAATAACGTGCTATAAACTCGCGCATAGAAAGATTCTATTTAACCAAGCCGGCAGATCAGGCATAAAACCGTCTAATCTGAGGGCTTTTTTTTGTGATAACACTAAACTAAGGATAAAATATGTCTGACGTTAAGATGAAAATGATGGACGGTAACGAAGCCGCTGCTTCCGTTGCCCACCGCATGAACGAAGTCTGCGTTATTTACCCGATTACCCCGTCTTCTCCGATGGGTGAATG
>CALXRQ010000025.1 GCA_944390895.1 uncultured Alphaproteobacteria bacterium | reverse complement strand
GTATACGGCTGAGATCCTTCACTTCGTTCAGGATGACAGTTTACGTTCGTCAAGCCCGGAGTGACTCAACGTGGGCGCGCGGCGCGTATTAATGTCATGTTGAGCGCAGCGAAACATCTCAGCCTTATTAAATATTGCTGAGATGGAGTTCGACAACTACGTTGCTCACTCACTTCGTTGCTTCACTTCGTTCAGGATGACAATAGAAGGCTGAGACCCTTCGACAAGCTCAGGGTGACAATTTTTTACGTCACTTCGAATTTGCTCCGGAATCCAAGTAAATAATGCAGAAATCCAAAACCATTAAATTTCGCTTGATTTATCTTCTGAACTACTTTAACTTGTTTGGTAAGCCGTGTGCTGAGAAAAGTGCCGGCTCAGGGCCTAGAAAACCCTTCATTTAGACTAGTCGACCAGCATATCGACTTAAATATTTATGCCGACTTTCTGTCATCGGACGGATGTCGGCGAATAAGGTTTTGGCCAAATAAGCCGAGCCGTTTAGTCTAAATCGGTTTTCTAGCATCCGCCCGCCTTTTTTCAGAGTGCGGGTTTTGTTTTGGAAAAAAGGATGCGAAAATATGAATAAACTTTTACTTACCACTCTCGTCGCGCTCAGCCTTTCGGCCTGCACGACATTAACTCATCAGGAAAAAAGTACGCTGCGTGGTCTTAAAGCTCACGGCATTACCGTCGAAAAACCCGCCGGTCTGTGGGAAGCTCCCGCCAGCCCTGCCGCAGCCGGTGCGCTTAACCTTCTCCCGGGGTTTGGAAATTTTTATCTTGCTTCCGGCAACGGTGCCGACAGCAGTCAATATCTTTATGGTTTTCTTAACCTCATTACCTGGCCGATTTCCGTTCTTTGGGGAATTCCCGAAGCGGCTGTCGACGCCAATCGTATCAATGAACGCGAGCTGATCTATTATTATACTTATGACAACAGCGGCATTGAAGCTCTGTCTCAACAGGGGCTTAACCTCACTGCCGGAGGTCAGTTAATCAAACGCAACGACATTTGACAGGGCAAGCGCCCGGCGGCAATGGTTGGCTGTTTCACGGCCTCCGTTGTCGGCACATTAATATGCGCCGCGCGCCCGCGTCGGGTCAGCCTGAGCCTGCCGAAGGGTCTCGGCAATGTAATAAGGCCGAGATGTTTCGCTGCGCTCAACATGACATTAATACACCGGCATAACAATAAAGAATGACACAAAAAAAGGGGCATGATTCGCATCAGGCCCCTCTCAAAAAAATGAAAAAAATTAGTCTTATTTAAGAAATTAATCTACGACTTCTTCCAGGATTCCGTCACCAACCATTTTGGCCGTACGGTATCCGACCAAGACTTCCTGACCCTCCTTAATCTCCCGCAGCCATAAGCGGCGGTCGGTCACATAAGGTTTGGCGCCTTGGTACATCGGCAAAATGATTGCCAGATATGCCTGTCCTTCCGTATTGATTTCGGCAATCCAAGAAGGTTTTCCCCACTTGCTCTCGCCTTCGGAAATAACGCGTATCCACACAGCTCTCGGCTTCTGCTTCAATAGGGTGGTTCCCCTTTTGCGGAGAAGATGGTTCAAAACAAACAAATCGGTTTTGTTTTCTGCCGATATATGCTTCTTCAGAGCTGTCTTGATGTTTTTTCTCATTTTGCCCAATATGCGGTCTGCATCCTGGCGCAGTATATTTCTTTTAGTCATTTTTTTTAGAATTTAGATGTCCAACCTTCGTTTGTCAGTTTCACCGGATTGCCGTCATTGGCAAACTGTGTGCCGACGGAAACTCTCAATACCGTTTTATCGATGTTCACGTTGAATTCGGTAATGAGTCCAATGCGCGCATCAATCAGTAAGACAGCCGGCGGCGTAGCGCTGCGGTTTTCCCCGATGATATAGGAAAAATCGATATGGCAGCACATAACGGGCACCATATCCAGCAGTTGATAGTTCGCTTCATACTGCTGTTTTTGATCCTCCGGAAGGTTGTCAAATACTTCCTTAGCCTCTTCTCTGGTCATAAATTCGCTCTCATTGTCTGCCGGGCGAAATTTACGGCCGTTAAAGAAATAATTTTTGTAACCGTGCATTTCCTTGTTGCGGATGCGAGCGCCTTCCGTAATCAGTTTATATTCACTGAGAGGCAGTCCCATTGTCCGTACGGCGGAAGTGGCAACGTCCACAAAAATTCCGAAGACCCGGTTTTTGTCTTTTTTCAGCTCAAGGACAAAATTGAGCGAACCAAGAGCCAAACAGGGTTTGAGCGTTCTTTGTTCCGGTTCCAGCCGATAATACTGCCGGCGGACGGAATTTTCATAAGTCATGGCCATAAAGCCGTTGACGACAATTCCGGCGCGTTCGGCATCGGCACAGAGTTTCGGCGTTTCATCAATGCTTAAAAGCATTTCCAAACCGTTTTCCGTCTCAATGATTTCGGCCGCAACCAGATTGTTGTTATATCTTCCTTTTGCCACAGCGGGAAGGTACGTTCCCTCTTCTCCAGCCAAAAGCATCTGATTGGCCAAAGGCGAGTAGATGAGATATCTGGTGTCAAGCCCTTTTATCGCTTCCAATGTCACACCGGGAAGATAATCTTTTCTGGCAACATTGAAAATCAGCGACAATTTGGGCTGAGAGAGTTCGTAACCCTGCAATTCTCCGGCGAAGATGTTGGCCATTTCATTGGCGGTATCTTCTAAATTCAGTAAAAAACTTTGTCTTTCCATTTTTTTATATTTTTGGATGTTAATAATATTTTTTATAATTCTCGTAATATACTAATTGATTTTCGGGCTATAAAATATCAAGTTTTTAGACAAAAGTCAACAAAAAAACAGAAGAACTTTTGCAAATTCTTCTGTTTTGTTTCGTCTCAGAAATCAGACATTCTCCCGCCTGAAGCCGGTTTTGGTAATCAAAATCCGAGAGCCGGCGATTTCAATATGGTCACCGGGCTTTGCATTGCGCATCTTCTGCCAGTTTTCATACAGATATGTCCGGCAGACAAGTTTTCCGCTCAGAGCATAAACAACCAAAATCTCAACATCCGAAGAGTATGACGAACGACAATAGCCGATCACATAAAGCGGTGTCTGATTGCAAAATGCCGGCAAAGGCCGATTGAAAAAAGTGAATCGCGGCGCTTCTCTGCGCTGCATAAACTTCTCTTTGTTTTTTGCCCAAACCGCTTCCGCTTCTCTCAGCTTCAGCATCTCCTGTCTGGCCGTGACCTTGAAAGATCCGTTGCTAAAATGAAAATCCAAGGCCCCTTTGCCGAAATGCTGTCCGTTTTGGAATAAAACTACCGTCTCGTTTTTGACGATATCCGAACGGAGAGCGCCGGTTTGAACTGTAACATATAAAACAATGCTGCTTCCCGGCTGATGTACGGACTTGTGCTGACTGACAATCCAAACCGGAACACTTTTCAAAACGGCGGCCTGAGGCGTTGATTTAAATCTCGATAAAATGCGACGTCTGTCTTCAGGCAAAGCTGACAAGCCTTCCCGGGCAATACTGACGGCGGCAGACGCTTTGGTGCAATATTCTGCTTTTTTCATAAAATAATTTTTTAATTGTTAATAAAATAAGTTAATTGCGGCTGCAACTATAAACCTCCCCTTTGACGGAAGTCAATATAAAATAATGCCGGCAAGATATAATCAGAAACAAATTAAACAAAAACATGCGGCATAAACCAAACCCCGCCTGACCGGCGGGGTTTTCCTTGCTTTGAAGTATGTGAGAAAATTATCAGGCGCGAAGCGTTTCCAGACTGCTTCGAAACTCGTTCATCAGCGGGGAAAAGACGTTGTCGTTGGCCTTTTGTTCTTCTTTGGCGGGAGCGGCTTTTATCTTGCCGTTTTTTTCCAGATAGAGGTTATAATCGGAACAAAAACTTTCCAACGTATGCTTCCTGTCCATCTTAAAATAGCAGTCCAGCGCCATTACGGCATAGTCTCTGGGCTTGCAGACCATAATGTTGAGTTTGTCGAGCAGTTCTTTCTTGCGCTCTATTTTGCTGACTTGATTCAGCTGGCGATAGGTATTGACAATTCTTGGTTCAAAAGCCTTTATCTGGCATCTGGCTTTACAACTTTCTAAAGAGGCTACTGCAGAATTCGTCGGCAGACGCAGTTCTTTCAGACTGCACTTGCCCCCAATTGCCTTATGCAGATGTTCAAACAATTGGTCTTTGGTCAGGTTTCCGGCGGCCAGAGCTTCGGCGAAAGCATAACCGTTTGATTTTTTATCCATCATAATAACCCCCTGTCAATCTGAAGCGGTATATTTAAAATATATCACAAAAAATTCACATTCACAAGGATTAATCCGCCCGCAAAGCCTTTAATTTCTTTATTTTTCCACAAAAAAACTCTTGACTTTTTCAAACCATTTTTTATAGAACGGCGTAAAATATTCCGCGGGCAGTCTTTTGTCTTTAAACTGATAATATACATTGCCTTTGACGGTTTGAACCCGCAGCGGATCTTTTTCAATGGTCACCGAAGTTTTACGCTCAACCGGAAGCTTCAACAACGTCAGATTGGCACAGTTGAGCAGGATCAAACGTCCCCGGCAGCCGCGCGCGGCCCGCAGATATTCTATTCCCGACTCACTGAAATCGGCCGTGCCGTTGAAATTTTCGCCGATTTTTACAACCTGAAGCGAAGGACAGCCGAGGAAATTTAATTTTCCCCGGGTATGCGCTCCCAGCTCCAGCCGGGACACGGTTCTGGAGTTGCTTAAATCCAGCTCGCCGTTAAACTCGTTTCTGATTTTTATTTTGCGCGCGCCGTGAACGTCGTCATGGCTGCTGACGCTTATTTTTCCCTTGCAGTCGTCGCCGATCTCCAGGCCCGGAACATGGACGCCGTCAATATGAAGATTGCCGCGAAAAGAATTGCCGATCTTAATGTCACGGCGGCCCCAGTTCTTTTCCAGACTGATGTCCGCATAACAGTAATATCCGGCGTCCAATTGATGAAAACAGGAGTTTTTGACATTTAAAATTCCGCTGAAGACATCGCCGATATGCAGACTGAAACACTTCAAGGAATCGTTCAGACTCAGTTCGCAGCGGCAATTATCGGCAATGTCGATATGTTTGAGGCTGGTGCGGGCCGCATTGATGCTGCCGGTAAAGCCTTCTTTAATGACCAGCCGTTCGATATAGGGATTGTCCCTAAGGTCAATAATCAGATTGCAGCCGGAACCTATGACCAGTTTTTTGACGGCCGCACGCGACAGGTTCAGCGCGGCGCCCTTGGTTTCCGGACGAATATGCAGAACGCGCTTTTTATACCTGTTGACCCAAACGGAGGCATTGGAGACGTTTCCGCTCAAAACCCGGTCCAGTTCTTTTTCGCTGAGATAAAAATTTTCTCCCGAAGCAGGCTGGTAAACCGAAAGTTTCAGATCTTTGGCAGCCTCGGGCGTCATGGAGAGGCGGTTGCTTCTGATGAATTTAATCAGCTCAAGCCGGCCGGCATCAGAAAGTTTTTCCCCGTTATATCCGCCGACACGGGATATTTTATCGTTGCAGACGTCTACGACGCCCTGAATTTCTTCACTCTTGTCGCGGAGCAGAACCGAACAGTTTTTACCCGAGATGCGGCTCATGGTATAATTGCTGCCCAGACGGTAGTGGTTTTTGTTTTCGGTTGCAGAATTCATGGCAAAATATTCCTCTTGCGATTAAGGTTTGGGAGATATTTAATCGCAATCGGCAGAAAATCCACACCCGGAACAAATTATTTTTTATTTTTTTTCGCTTCGGCTTCCAGCATTTTATATTCGAAATACTTGGCAATCTTTAAAAAACGAAAATAAGCCATGGTCGTGGAATTTATGAAGCCCCACCAGCCGTCAAAACAGTTGCGGCGGCCGATGTAATAAGTCAGAAACTGGCGCGGAAACTCGGTCAGCAGGCGCAGGCGCGAATATTTTTTATTGGTGGCAACCGCAGTTTTCACCAGCTCGTTGGTATAGACGTTCAGTTTGTTCCACAGATGAAACAGATCCAAATAGGAATAATGATAAATTTCATGCCGGAGCTGTGCCGGTTTAACACCGGAACGCAGCACGACCCGGTCATGGGTCAGATCATCGGGCATATTGCCGCCGGTTTTACGATTATAAAGCCGCACCAGATTGTAGCGCCTCGTAAACGGACGCGGTCTGACATAACCGGGATACATATTGCCGATTTTTACCTTATAGGCCAAGGCCGCCGGCGCGGTTTTGATTTTGTTTATTTCTTCAATGAGCCCGGGAGAAAGAACTTCATCCGCATCCAAAGAGAGCACCCAGTCGTTGGAGCATTGGTTCTCGGCAAAATTTTTCTGCGACGAAATGTTTTTCCATTTGTTGAATATGAATTTTGCGCCGAACGATTTGGCTATTTCTTCAGTTTTGTCGGTGCTGCCGCTGTCCACGACAACAATCTCGTCTGCCACCTCAGACGCAGCGGCCAAAGTCTGCGGCAGTCTTTTTTCTTCATTAAGCGTGATTATGTAAACAGATAACGCGGGCATATTTCATCCTATTGTAAAAAAATTCAGTCGGGATGATGATAGAATAAATTCCGGCAGACTTCAACCGCTTATTGAAAGTTATGCAGAGCTATTGTATCAAACGTTTCAAAATCGGGTCGGTTTCAACATAGGTTATGGCGCGTTCCAGGCTCTCCTTCTCCGACAAAACCGTATAATAGTCTTTTTTGATCAAAGGGGCAAAGTGCAGCGCCTTGACAAAATCTTCCCGGTTCAGCGGATCCTGCGCGGCATAGTCAAAAAAACCGGTTGCCCGCAAAAATTCGCGCACGCCTTCCAGGCTCGGGTTGTTTTGCAGCAAAGCGCACAGATAAGTTGCCACACCGACCTGAAGCCCGTGCATCCGCGGCCGACGGGCGACATCGTCCAACGCATGGGAAATCAGATGTTCGGAGCCCGACGCCGGTCTGGAAGTCCCGGCAATTTCCATGGCAATGCCGCTGATAAGAAGAGACGTGGTCAGCCCCCGCTGAAATTCCGGCAAATTGATGTCCGTAACCCGGCGGATGAGCAAAATGTCCAGCGAATTATATGCCATCAGCGCCGCAAAATCGTTATAACGTTCATAGCCTTTGCGAAAAGCCGACTTCCAGTCCCACAACGCCGTGACTTTGGAAATCATGTCGCCGATGCCGGAATAAAGGCAGATTTTGGGGCTGTTGCGAATAACATCCAAATCCACCACCACGCCAAACGGAATGCCCGACTTGACGCTCTTGCGCCGGCCGTCCACCAGCAGCGAGGTATTGGGACTGCAAAAGCCGTCGTTAGAGGTTGAAGTGGGCACCGAAATAAAGGGCTTTTTCAGCAGATGCGCGCAATATTTGGCAAAATCAAGCGCTTTTCCGCCGCCGATGCCGACGATGGCATCGGTGTTGCGCGGCAGATTGAAAGCAACCTTGTCGACCTCCTCAATGTTAATGTATTTGACGTCCTGCTTATAAACGACCTCTATGTCATGCTGTTCAAACCCCTTGGAAAGTTTGCCGCCGATGATATCTTCCATACCCTCGCTCCAAAAGAGAGCAACGTTTGACAACCCCTTGTCGACCAGATATTTGCCGATGCGGGCGGTTTTGCCGTAGCCTATTTTTAAGAGATAGGGAATGTTAATCTGTCTGTTGGGGTAGAACTGGTATTGCATATTACATCTCCTTCAGGTAGGCATATATATCCTCAAAACCATCAAAGCGGCAGGTTCGGATATGCCGCTTGCGGCATTCTTCCAGCAATATCCTTTTGGCAAAAACGACGTCGGCCGCAGCCGCAGGCGCAATATCCGGCGGCCCGTCTCCGGCAAAGACGACGCGATACCCCTCCTCTTTGACTTTTTTGACCAGAGCGGCTTTGGATATGCCCACCTCCGGATCATAAAAAGGGCTGCCCTCTGCCGGCGGAAACATTTTCAAACCGGAATCCGGACTGTAGGTGCCATGGTTGGTTACCAGACGGATGCCGTATTCTCTTATATACGCGCCGATAATCCGCTCGATGTAATAATCGCAGCCGGCAGAGCAGATATAAAAAGGAATGTTTTTTTCGCGGCACAGCGCCGCCGTTTTTACAAAAGCGGGATCAAAAGGAATCTCTTTGATAAAAGCGTCAAAGGCAGCCGCCGGCTCGCGAATGCGGGAAAAAATCAGATTCAAAGCCTCAAGATGGCTCAGCTTTCCGTCAAGATAGCGCTGCCAGGGTTCAAGGGCTTCCGCATCAAGCCAGCGCTCAGAAACATACCAGAAGAAATCTTCCGGCGTCAGGGTTCCGTCAAAATCACTGATAAGGGCTGTCTGTATGCTCATGGGCGGCCTTTCGCTGATGTATATATAATAATTAGCACATCAGGCTTTATTTTTCCATATTTTTTTGTTAGGCTTCAACATCCGTAACAAAAAAGGCCTTAATTCAATATGACGCTTTTAATATTTTTTGCCGTAATGGCAATATCCGTATCTTTTCTGTGTTCGGTTATGGAGGCGGCTCTCCTTTCCATTACGCCGAGCTATATTGCCCAGCTGGAGGACAAAAAACCCAAGCTTTACAAACAGGTTTCCAATCTGAAGCAAAACATTGACAATCCGCTGGCGGCGATTTTATCGCTGAATACCATTGCGCATACCGTCGGCGCAACCGGCGTCGGCGCCCAAGTGGCCGACATGTACGGACAGTCTTATATCGGCCTGGCCTCGGGCGTAATGACAATAGCCATTTTGGTTCTGTCGGAAATTCTGCCCAAAAGCATCGGCGCAAAATATTGGAAAAAACTGATTCCGTCAATGGTCGTTACCCTGCACATCATGATGTTTCTGCTGGCTCCTTTTTTGTGGGTTTCCCAGCTGATTACCCGTTGGTTTGATTCTAGCGGGGAAGAATCCGACATTAAGGACGAAATCAAAGCGCTGGCCAAGATGGGACGCGACGAAAAGATTATCGACGAAAACAAATACCGCGTTATCGCCAATGTGGTCAATCTGCAGGAAGTCAAGGTCAAAGACATTATGACGCCGCGGATTGTCGTCCATTCGGTGCCGCCCCGAATGACCATTAAGGCGTTTGACCAGTTTATTTCAACTTCGCCTTTTTCCAGATTTCCGATTATTGACGAACAGCAGCAGCTGTTTTTGGGCTATATCCACAAATCAAGCTCTTATAAGGCCAAAGACGACGAGCTTGTCGACGACTATGCGCGGCCGATGCGCAGTTATTCAACCGAAGCCAGACTGGAAGACGTTCTTTCCAAAATGATTGACGACCGCAACCATATGGCGCTGGTTATCGACCAGTTTGAGAACTGGGCCGGTATTGTAACGCTGGAAGACATTATAGAAACCATTCTCGGCAAAGAAATCGTCGATGAAACTGATCAGGTGCCCGACATGCGCCTGTATGCCAAAATCAAATGGAAGAAAAAAAGAGAGCTCCGCGGCATCAAAACCCCCGGCGAATAACGACAGGCCTCCCTCTCCGGGAGGCCTTTTCATATGCACAACTAAAGGTCAGGCTGTAAAACGCGCTCCGGCAACTACATTGATACGGAGCACACAATCAGACAGGAGGCCGCGATGGGCAAAACAGAAAATCCGTTCTGGAGCGAAAACGTCAAAACGCATTTTCACACTACGCCGGGAATTTTCAAACAAAACGCGCAGGAAGTCGTGGAAGAACTGCTGAGAAGCGCCGACAACGATCCGGCGCTGGCTCTGCACCGGCTGGTCTTTTATATGAACCGCGCCGGAAGCAGGCTTGAAAACGCCAGACAGCTTGCCATGGCAAAAGAACAGCTTGAAAATATGATTGCCCTCAGACGGCATTGATTTTTTCATATTTTATAACCTCTATTTTCTGGAGAAAACAAATGAGAAACGATATCAGCACAACCAATAATGACGAAAATCAGCAAAAGGTGCAAATTCACAATGCGCCCGGTCATGAACTCAGGTCTTTTTTCAACCATGTCTGGAATATGATTGATTTTCCGCATCACGGCGAAATCAGCGACATGGAGCCTAAAATCGAGATTATGAACAATAAGGAAGAGGTCGTCGTTTCCGCAGAGATGCCGGGCGTCAAGGAAAACGACATTGATCTGCAGATTTCTTCCGACGGATATCTGACCATCAGCGGCGAAAGACGCCAGAAAAACGAAGACACCGGTAACGGCAGCTATTTTTCCGAGATTTATTACGGAAAGGTTTCCAGAACCGTTCCCCTGCCCTGGGATTTGAATTACGACAAAGCGGATGCGGAGTTCAGCGACGGCATATTGAAAGTTTCCATCCCCAAAACGCAGGTTGAAAAACAAAAGGTGAAAAAAATCAGCGTGAAGAAAAGCAAATAAATTTTGCAAAATAAAAGTCCTGATTGTCAGGACTTTTATTTTTGTATAGAAAGCCAAATTATATTCAGCTTCGGAGATTTTGGTTTTGATAAGCCTGATAAGCCAGCAGATTTTTCTCCGCAACATTTGCATTGGCATTATCATTAGCAGCCAGCAGATTGGCGTATTCCGTCATTTTATGGCCAAAATCTGCCGTATAGCCGCCGGCGGCCGGAATTTTTTTCAGATTGTCGACGTTCATCTTTACGAAACGGTTGTTGTTATAGGCCAGAAGATAAGCCTTGCCATCTCCGGTGCCGACCAGCGTCTGCCGGTGCAGGCGGCCGTTGGTATGATAAATCCAAACCATGTGAATGCCGTAAGGATCGCGCTTCAGCTTGTCTTTCAGCTCGGCGCGCAGATTTCTGCTGTATGTGGCGTGAAAAGTCCGGGTATGCGACGCGCAGGTATGTGGATTGGGTACATTCAGAAGCAAATCACGACAGGCCCTCGCCACATAGTTGTCGGAAGAACGGTTTTGCTCATAAACATTTAAGAATGTGGCATAAGCCATCGATTCACAGCTTTGATTCCGCACAATATATCCCGGTTTTCCATATTTGGCCAACAAAGCCTCCTGCGAACGGTACAGCTGGTTTCTGTTAGCCAGGGGATTTTTTAAAATCAAGATATTTTTGCGATACTGCGCCACCAGATCGTTGATGAAATCATGATAATAAGCGTCCTGTCCCGACAAAGCGGCTTCCGTCCGCGGATGAAATTCCGCTACGGTTTCTGTCCGCGGAATATGAACCGTTCTTACCCGGATCGGGCGAATGGCTTCCGCCGGCATCGGCTTTTCCTGCTGCGGCTGACGAATCGTTTTTTCTTCCGTCGCGGAGGGCAAAACAGTATTTTGGGCAACGACAGCGCTTGAGGGCATGGGCGTATTCAGACGGCAGACTTTTTCCTGCGCGACAGGCTGATTTTGATTGTTCTTCTGAGCATAGAAACCAACGCCTCCCAACAGCAAAAAGGCAACGGCAGCCCCATAGCGCCGCGCGGTCTCGGCAGTCCGGCGCCGAAGATCGGACACTTTGTTTTGAAGCCGTCCCCAGAATGTCATTGAACGCACTTTGCGCTTGATGCGGCGGCGGGCGATTTTGTTTTTTGGGGTTCCCGCTGTCGGTGTTTTTACGGTCGACGGGCTCGAATATGAAGGGAATGATTTTTCTTTTGCCACTTTTTGATAAAAGGAATCGGAAGACGATTGGATAAAAGCCGGCTTTTCAACCAAAGCCCCTGCCTTTTGCGCCGGAACAGCGCCTTTTTTTCGGCCAGAACCCAGCGTAACGCTTCCGGCAGCCAGACACTGCTGTTTGAACATCTTTATTTTGGCAAGCTGCGCCGCAGACGTATATTCGTAAACCAAACCGCCGCTGCCGCGAACATATTCGCGTCCGAATTCCCGAATAAACTCCTGCATATACGGCAGTGCGGAAGCCTCAACCGTTACCCGACCCGAAGCAATATTTTCAATCAGGCGGGACGCTTCCCGGACAATCATTTCAAAACGGTTAAAACTTATGTGATTGTAGCGTTTGCTGAAATCTGCATCGGAACATATGCGAAAAACGCGGAAGATTTTGTCTATATCTTCCTTTGACAATACGCTTTTGTTCATATCGGCCAATCTAAAGCCGATAACCTCTTGCAGAGCGGCTAATGCCATTTTACAGATTCTCCCGGTTTATTATACTTAATATATATACCAAAAAAATTTTATGTAAAGAGTTTAGACAGAAATTTTACAAAAAACAATTTTATCCGTCTTCCTTTAGTTTAATTACTATACACAATACCGCCGGCATTTTCTCTTTTAAATTGCAAAAAAAAAAAAAACGATTATGATTGGGTGCGAAATGATACTTTTCAGTATTGAGGAAACAATTTGGACAGGAAAATTGACAATTCTGCAGAACAAATGGCCTCTTCTCTCTCCAAAGAAGAGATTATTGCCCTATTGTCTAACCTGAAACTTTCCACTCTGCGGGAAATTATCACACACTTTTTTACACTTACGGCTAAAGGAAAATAAAGGAACTTATGCCTAAAATATCTGTCATTATACCAATTTATAATGTTGAAAAATATTTGATATGTTGTCTGGAAAGTTTAACGTTTCAAACATTCACAGACTGGGAAGCCATTTGCATTAATGACGGAAGTTTGGACAACAGTGCCAAGATTTTGGAAAAATATGCCAAACAGGATCGGCGCTTCAAAATAATTACGCAGGAAAACCAAGGTTTGTCCATGGCGCGAAACAACGGCCTTAAACACGCCTGCGGAACCTATATTTATTTTCTTGATTCTGATGATAGACTGCACCCGCAATGTTTGGAAATAGCATATGATACAGCAGAAAAAAATAATGCGGCTTTGGTTTGCTTTGAGTTTGAAAAGACTAATAGCGATCAACCGCCAGCAAAAAAAATTGACATACACCATATCTGCGGAAAAGTTGTGGCAAATCCTTTGTTTTATTTCGGGAAAAAAAAACCTTACCGCGTATCTTATAATGTATGGAGCAAACTCTATAAAAAAGAGCTCATTGACGGAATTTCTTTCATCCCGGGCATATATTTTGAAGATTATCCTTACGTAGCCAGTGTTTTGGCTGAAAAGCCTCTGACGGTTCTACTGGCGGAAAAACTATATTTTTATACCATTAATGAATCTTCAATTTCACACCAACAACATAACCCCAAACAAATTAAAGATTATCACTGCGGTATCAGATATATCTGCAATATATACAGAAACAAAGGAATGGAAACGGAACTTTCATTTCTAAAACAAACGTTGATTCCCACTCTTTTAAAACAGCAATTAAAAAAAATTTCAGATGCTCCGGAAGAGACAAAAGCAGAAATGCTGTTGTATTTTCGGGAAGAACTAATTGAGCTTGAACTCAATTCTTTATTTTCTCTGAAAGGCCAACTCAGAAGATACTGGCATTATCGTAAAATAATAGAAAAAGGAACATTATAATGAATATCTTTTTTGCAATAAACAGAACATATATTCAACACTTATGCGTAGCTATGACCTCCATTCTGGTCAACAATCCTGACGCCTACATGCATTTTAACGTTATAAGTAATGATTTGGATGACGACGGGAAAAGAAAATTAGAAAAGCTGAAAAAGTATTATGGTAATTTTGATATTACATATTTTGAAGTCGAAGGAACAAAATTTGAGAATTTAAAATTGAATATTGGTTATATATCTCAGCAAACTTACTATCGCTATATTATTCCAGAACTTGTTTCTGATATGGACAAGGCATTATATTTAGATGCGGATTTAATCGTCAACCAATCACTCAAAGACCTATGGGAGACAAACGTAGACGGGTACTATGCCGCCGGGGTTCGGGATACATATATTAAAGATATCGGTTATGCCCCTAAAATTGGTTTTGGCTCTAATGACCTATATATCAATGCCGGTGTTTTACTGCTTAATTTGAAAAAAATCCGCGAAGATGATAAAGTTAAAGAATTGTTTGACAATACTCAAAAATTTTCAGATATCATCGAATATCAAGACCAAGACATTATCAATATGACATTTAAAAATAAAATCAAAGAACTGCCTTTGATATACAATTATACATTCCGCGATGTTATCAGTAATGGCAAAGAAAAACTTGATGATGCCGTTATTGTTCATTTTACAGGAAACAAAAAACCATGGGACTATTATTTTGCAACAGGCAACCCCGCTGAATATCTTTATTTTAAGTATTTACAGAAAAGCCCGTTCAAAACCTCCGTATTAAAAAATAAATTAAAAAAAATAAAAACATTCATCTTTTCAAAATTTAAAAACGGAAATAAACGACGAATTAAAATTTTAGGAATAAAAATTAATTATAGCAAAAAAAGAAAAAATGCAATCAAAGTAGGCCTTCTTGTCGATGAATTTTTCGGTGGTGCCGGAACAGCTTTTGGCGGATATGGCTTTCTGGCTCGGCATTATATTGCAAAATATATTCCCTGTCATGAAATTGAGATGGATTTGCTTCTTGGTTTCTCTTCAAACCTCCAGAAAACAAAAATTGATAATATTAATGCATACAGGTTACCCAAAAACAAATCTCTGGCAAAAAAATGGTTAAAAAAACAAAAATATGATGTATTTTTAAGCGTGGAGTTAACTTCATCATCCTATCAAATTTTAAAACTGGATAATCAAAAAAAACGTTTAGTCTTATGGGTTCAAGATCCGCGTCCTTGGTATGAATGGCGTGAAATAAACACAGTTAAACTATTCCCTGAAACCTGTTATTGGGACACTCCGGTTTATGAATATGTCAATTATATGCATTATTTGAACAAAGTACGTTATATCACCCAAGGATATTTTCTGGAAGATAAAGCCCGTGATTTATATCGTCTTAATAATGACGTTACAATGCAATATCTTCCTAATCCGATAAGTACAGATAACAGTTTCAATATTCACACCTATCCTAAAAAGAACCACATTATTTTTCTCGGTAGGATAGAATCCGTAAAGCGCGGATGGTTATTCTGCGAGATTGCCCAAAGACTGCCTGAATATGAATTTTTTGTTTTAGGGCAAACATTCAGAGAAAAAAGTAAAAATTCTGAAATTATGAACAAATATAAAAATATTAAAAATTTGCATTTTATCGGTCATGTTGAAGGAGAAGAAAAAAATCGTTACATTAAAGATGCAAAAATATTGGTTAATACGTCTATTCATGAGGCCTTGCCCATCTCTTTTTTGGAAGCACTATCTTTTGGCACATTGCTGGTCAGTAACAGAAATCCGGAAAATTTGACCTCTAAATTCGGCATTTGGGTCGGAACCGTTTTAGGCGACGGGTTCGACAAGATTGATCTATACGTTAATGCCATCAGGCAAATTATAAATAATGATGAGCAACGGCAGCAAAAAGCTTTTGATGCTATTCAATACATTAAAAATGTACACAATGTTGAAAAATTTGTCGTTGATTTACGTAATGTACTTCTGGAGGAGGCAAACCGATGACTAAAAATCCTTTGATTTCTGTCATAATTCCAATTTATAACGTTGAAAAATATATACATCAATGTTTAGATTCTGTTATAAATCAGAGCTATAAAAACTTGGAAATAATTCTTGTAGATGATGGCTCTATAGACAAATGTCCCGAAATTTGCGACGAATATGCAAAAAAAGATAAAAGAATAATTATTATTCATCAAGAAAATAAAGGTTTAAGTTCTGCTCGCAATACAGGATTAAAATATGCATCTGGCAGTTACATAGCATTTGTAGACAGTGATGATTGGCTTGCCTTAAATTGCTATGAAAAAGTGTTGAATCACGCAATAAAAACAAATGCAGAAATTACGGGATATGATATTTTTGAAGTTTATGGAAATACAATAAAAGTGAGGTCACATACTCCTAATGAAAATGCTGTTATTTATACGTCACAACATTATGATTTATTGTTTTCTCTTTGGCCGTTAGTTTGGAGCAAACTATACAAAAAATCTTTTCTGGATAAATATCAAATATATTTTCCAGATGGTTTAATTTATGAAGACGTACCTTTTGTCGTGGCTTGTTATGCACGGAATGCGACCATGACTTTTATAAATGACCATTTACATTATTACAGAATGTCAAGGGTTGGAAGTCTTTCCCATAAAGGCAATCCCAAAACTTCGCAAATATTTGATGTCATGGAATTTATAAAAAATGATCTTAAAGGCATAGGAAAGTTTGGTGAAACCTACCCTTCCTTAGTGCATCATTCTGCTTCAACCATATTGTGGCTTTTTGAATTAACACCTAAAAATCTGAGATATCAGTTTTATAAAAAAATGCAAAAACATTTTAAATTTTATAGTAAAATAGCTCCGCATAAAATGAAAGAACATTTACAATTTACCATATTAAATGAAATTATAAATATGAATTTTATTCAGTATGTTTTGTATCAAAAATTGAAAAAAATCTTCTCTATAGAAGCTTCTGCTTCTCGAAAACAACTAATTTGCAGAATATTCGGTATAAAATTTAAACTTCATCTAAAAAATTAACAATTGTGATATTTCTATTCGGAATTAAAATATTTTCTTATAAAAAAGCACAGAATAGCGATGCATAAACTTATTTAACGATTTTATTAATCAGTTCCGCCCATTGGTTCCAGATTATATCCGGCGCATAGGCTTTCATATCTTCGTGCGCGCGGGAACCGTATTCAACACGCTTTTCCGGGGAGCTCATCAGTTCGCGCAGGCCGGCGGCCAGAGCATCAACGGTTTCATCAACCAGAAGACCGTTGCGGCCGTCTCTTACCAGCTCGTTGACCGCACTTGCGGTCTTGAAGCCGACGACTGGCAGACCGCAGGACATCGCCTCGGTCATGGCCAGCGGAAAGCCTTCAAAAGTGCTGGTAATCACAAAGACGTCGGCATTTTTGTAAACTTCCATAATTTTATCCGTCGTTCCCATAAAAACCGTGCGGCCGACCAGATTATAGCGGAGAACCAAAGCCTCCATTTTCTGCGCATATTCTTCCGACGCACCGCCGCCCCAAAACTCAACCGTCCATTCCGGAAAATCGCCGGCAATGCGACCAAAGGCTTCCAGCAGCAGATGCGGCCGTTTTTGATATTCATCCATTCTTGAGGCATAAACAATCTTGTGTTTGGGTTCGGTCAGGCGGACAACATCTTCATCCTTAACCATCGGCACCGCATTGGGAATGACTACCACATTGGCCTTGGGCAGGCGCGAGCGTATCTGCTCTACATAGCCCGGCAGCAAAACCTGTATCGCCGCAACATTGCGCAACAAAAACAAATTAAGCCAATAATTAAATTTTTTCATCTTCTGAAAATAAAAATCAGGGTAGCAATGCTGCATTAATATAATCGGCGTTTTTACGCGCTGCAAAAATTTGATGCGATATACATCAGAGATGAAAAAACAAACAATAACATCGGGCTTTTCTCTTTTTAAAAACCGCTGCAGACGAAACGATGCCGGAACGAAGCGGCGCGTCAGCCAAGTACCCGCGTCTTTCAGCAGATTTCCGGTTCTGGCGGAGAGATTGCAAAAACGGACATTTTGATCCAGTTTATAAAAAGGCGTGCCTTTGCGAAACTCGTCGCAAACGGTTAAAACTTCAAACCCGCGCGACGACAAGGCATTGCTCATATTGCACAAAACCTTTTCCGCGCCGCCGGAAGAATTAACGACACTCCGCCCTTGAAACAGCATTATTTTTGTCATTTGCCGACCCTTATATAATATATTATCCATTATATAAAGGCCGTGTCGAAATAAAAAGATTTTTTATATGCTTTGTGTAAAAAAAATCCTCCGTCAGGCGGAGGATTTTTATTTTCAGCGGTTCATCAACTTCAACTCGTCAATCACCATCTGGTAAAAGGCCTTGTCTTCGTTATGCAACGCATCGTCGCGCTTTCGCTCGGCTTTGGATATGTCTATGGTATCTACCGAAAATACCTTTTCGGCCGAAATGGCACAACGGTTGCGGGCAACATCTGCCAATCCGCCTTTGACAAAATATTTTTCAACCGGCTTCAGCTGACTGTCCAAAATCTGGACAATACCGTTGCGCAGCAGAAACATCGTCGGCGCACGTTCGGGAAGAATGGTCACGTCTCCCTTTACCGCGGGTATGACCACCGCCGCAACTTTCTGCGTGCTGTATACCTTGTACGGACGGGATATTCTGAAAAGTATTTCCTTGCTAATCATTTTCTTTCCTAATTTCCTTTAATGCGCTCTGATGTTTCTCCGCTTTCGAAATAACATATTTCTTATGCGGCCTCTTCCATCTTCTTGGCTTTGGCGATGGCGTCTTCAATAGTTCCGACCATATAGAACGCCTGTTCGGGAATATTATCGTATTTGCCTTCAATAATTCCCTTGAAGCCTTTGATGGTGTCTTCAAGTTTTACAAACACGCCCGGCGTTCCGGTAAAGACTTCCGCAACGTGGAACGGCTGAGACAAAAATCTCTGCACCTTGCGGGCGCGAGCCACGGTCAGTTTATCTTCTTCCGACAACTCATCCATACCCAGAATGGCAATGATATCCTGCAGAGACTTATACTTTTGCAAAATTTCCTGTACCTGACGGGCAACAGTATAATGTTCTTCACCGACAACCTGCGGATCAAGAATACGAGATGTAGAATCCAGCGGATCCACTGCCGGGAAAATACCCAATTCGGAAATGGAGCGAGACAATACGGTCGTCGCATCCAGGTGCGCAAACGTGGTGGCCGGCGCCGGGTCGGTCAAGTCGTCAGCCGGAACGTAAACCGCTTGCACCGAAGTAATGGAACCGTTTTTAGTCGAGGTAATGCGTTCCTGCATGGCACCCATATCGGTACCCAGGGTTGGTTGATATCCCACCGCGGACGGAATACGTCCGAGCAAGGCCGAAACCTCTGAACCGGCCTGTGTAAAGCGGAAAATATTATCTACAAAGAACAAAACATCCTGATGTTCTTCATCCCGGAAATATTCGGCCTGAGTTAAGCCGGACAAAGCAACACGAGCACGAGCTCCAGGGGGTTCGTTCATCTGGCCGTAGACCAGCACGGTTTTGGATTTGCCACCCTTCAAGTCGATAACGCCCGACTCAATCATCTCATGATAAAGGTCATTGCCTTCGCGGGTTCTCTCACCGACACCGGCAAAAACGGAATAGCCGCCGTGGCCTTTGGCAATATTGTTAATCAACTCCATAATCAGAACGGTTTTGCCGACACCGGCACCGCCGAACAAACCGATTTTGCCGCCTTTGGCATAAGGCTCCAGCAAATCAATGACCTTAATGCCCGTCGTCAGAACCTCGGTTTCGGTCGATTGATCGACAAAGCTCGGTGCCGGACGGTGAATCGGGAACATGGTTTTCGACTTGATTTCGCCGCGCCCGTCGACCGGTTCGCCGATAACGTTGACAATGCGCCCCAGCAGTTCGGGACCGACCGGAACTTCAATCGGGTGCCCGGTGTTGACGACTTCCAGACCGCGAACCAAACCGTCAGTCGTATCCATGGCAATGCAGCGGACGACGTCTTCGCCCAAGTGCTGCGCCACTTCCAAAACCAGATTATGGCCATGGTTATCACATTCCAGAGCGGTTAAAATCGGCGGAAGTTCCTCGTTGTTTTTAAATTTGACGTCGACAACCGCACCCGTAACCTGAGAAATATATCCAAGCGAGCCTTTGGACTTATCCGCTTTTATTTCCCGTTTGATTTTTCTGACGTCGCGTTTTTCATCAGCCTGCTCTTCTTTAACGGCCTTTACTTCAGCTTCCAGCCGGGAGATTCTTTCCTCTGCGGCGGCGGAAACCTTTGCCGTCGTTTTTTTGGCCGCAGTCTTAACCGCGCTTTTCTTCGCGGGGACTTTTTTTGCTGCTGTGGTCTTTTTTTCTGTCATTTCAGTCTCCTTAAAACTCTATTCTCAAAGCGCTTCCGCACCTGAAATAATCTCAATCAGTTCCGTCGTAATCGCGTTCTGGCGGATATGGTTGTATTTTATCGTCAGCTTATTAATCATCTCTTCGGCATTTCTGGTCGCATTATCCATAGACGTCATTCTGGCGCCATGTTCGGACGCCTGGGAATGTACGATAGCCTGGAAAATGGAACCGCGAAAAATAAGCGGCAGCAATCCTTCCAGAAGCTCCATTTTTCCGGGTTCATAATCGTAAAAAGCACCGCGGACGACATTGGTCGGAATATGAAGCCGGTTATATTCATAGTCTTCAATCCTGACCGGAAGCAGCGGCCCGACTTTTACCTCACGGTTGATGGCCGAACGGAAATGGCTGACGACAACCTCGCAAACATCTATTTCGCCCTTATTGTATGCGTCAAGAATATAATAGCCGATATCCGAGGCTTCATAATATTTTGCACCTTTGGACGATACACCTTCCTTAGTTCCGACAATCAAGTCGGCATATTTTCTTTTTAAAATATCCCGGCCTTTTTTGCCGACGCAGTAAACAAACACTTCCTTGCCTTCGGCCTTGAGTTCGTCAATGCGGCGCGCCGCCTCTTTGGCAACGTTGGCATTATAGCTGCCGCAAAGGCCGCGGTCTGAAGTAAAAACCAAAAGCAGATATTTTTTATCGCTGCCGGTTCCGCGCATCAGACGCGGATATACAAAGCTGACGCCGGTTGCCTCTTCCTGCTGTTTCAGCTCAAAGAGAACACGGTTTGCGGAAGCCAGAATATTATGGGTATAAAATTCCGACTTCGCAATCAAACCCTGAGATTTACGCAGACGGGCAGCCGCAACCATCTTCATCGCAGAAGTGATTTTCTGGGTAGATTTTATGGTTCCGATACGAGTTCTTAACTCTTTTAGTCCTGCCATTTTCTCTCCCTAAGCCGCTTTTTCGCTTTCGATAAACTCATTTAGGAAATTATCGTAAAACTCAGTTAATTTTTTATCCAGCTCTTCAGATATCTCTTTTTTCTCGCGGATTTCCTTGAGATATTGCGGATAATTGGCTTTCATATCAGCCAGAGCCTTTTTCTCAAAAGCGCCGACTTCCTTCAGCTCAACCTTATCCAAATATCCTCTGACACCGGCATAGATGGACACTACTTCCTCTTCAACCGGCAGCGGATGATACTGAGGCTGCTTCAGAAGTTCGGTCAGACGGGCACCGCGAGCCAAAAGGTTTTGCGTAGCCGCATCCAAATCCGAGGCAAACTGGGCAAAAGACGCCATCTCGCGATATTGTGCCAATTCCAGCTTAATTTTGCCGGCGACCTGTTTCATGGCCTTAATCTGCGCGGCAGAGCCCACACGGCTGACCGAGATACCGACGTTGACCGCCGGACGGACACCCTGATAGAACAAACCGGTTTCGAGAAATATCTGCCCGTCGGTAATGGAAATGACGTTGGTCGGAATATACGCGGAAACGTCACCGGCCTGCGTTTCGATTACCGGCAGAGCTGTCAGAGAACCGCCGCCGAGTTCGTCATTCATTTTGGCGGCGCGCTCCAGCAAACGCGAGTGCAGATAGAAAACGTCACCCGGATAAGCTTCGCGCCCGGGCGGACGACGGAGCAGCAGCGACATTTGGCGATAAGCCGTTGCCTGCTTGGTCAGGTCATCATAAAAGATAACTGCATTCATACCGTTATCGCGGAAATATTCGCCCATTGCGCAGCCCGAATACGGCGCAATAAACTGCATCGGCGCCGGATCGGAAGCCGTGGCGGCGACCACGATGGTGTAATCCATGGCACCGTTATCCCGCAGCGTTTTAACCACCTGAGCCACCGTAGAGCGCTTTTGGCCGACGGCAACATAGATGCAGTACAATTTTTCCTTCTCAGACTTAGCCTGTTCGTTGATACGTTTCTGATTGAGAATTGTATCAATAATGATTGCCGTCTTGCCGGTCTGGCGGTCGCCGATAATCAGTTCGCGCTGACCGCGGCCGATGGGCACCAGAGAGTCAACAATTTTCAAACCGGTCTGCATCGGCTCATATACGCTGCGGCGCGCAATAATACCCGGCGCCTTGACTTCGGACAAACTAAACTCGTCAGCGCTTATCGGACCATTGCCGTCAATCGGCTCGCCCAAGGCATCGACCACGCGGCCCAGCAGTTTTTTGCCGACCGGCACGCTGACAATCTTATCGGTACGTTTTACGGTATCGCCTTCCTTAATATTTTGGTCGGAACCAAAGATAACGACGCCGACGTTGTCTTCTTCCAAGTTAAGAGCCATACCTTTTACGCCGCTGTCGAACTCGACGAGCTCTCCGGCCTGAACCTTTTCAAGTCCATAGATACGGGCAATACCATCACCGACGGACAAAACCTTTCCCACTTCCGAAACGTCGATATTGACGTCGGACTTGGCAATCTTGTCTTTGATGATGGAAGATATTTCGCTTGCGTGTACAGACATTATTGTCCACCTTTCATCATTATTTCCAAACGATTTAATTTACCAGAAACAGAATCATCAATCATATTTGAGCCGTAGTTTACTCTCAATCCGCCCAAAAGGTCAGGATTGAGAATATAATTAACCACAACTTTTTTTCCCAGTTTCTTTTCCAGAACGGAAACCAGCTTTTTGTCCTGAGCCGCGCTCAGTTTTTTTGCGGACTGAACTTCCACTTCCTCAATATTATGCTTTTCATAATACAGACGGACGAAAGCCTCCAAAATCAGCTTAAATTCGGGAAAACGACCATTATCGGCAATTACGTTCAGACAACCGAGCGTTTCATCGGAAATTTTCAGCCGGGCGGCGATTTCCTTCAGCGCCGATTTTTTGGAATCCAGCCCCCATAACGGGTTGGTAAAATATTTAACAAAGTCTTTGTCTTCGGCAACAAGTCCCAGCAGCGTCAGAATATCCGCATGAACCCTGGCCACGGCTTTTTTTGCTTCTGCCGCTTCATACAAAGCTAAAGAATAAATTGAGGCGATTTTTGTCTTAGAATCTTTTTTCAATTTTCTTACTCTACTCAAATATTTTTAATGCAGTCATACTAGCCAACAATTAGTTTCTAATTTATTAAGAAGTTTTAAAAATATTCAACAAAAACTTCATCTCAGGTATGTAAAAGACTGTTTTTAAAATCTTTACATAAAACTGTAAGGATCAATGTCCACCTCAACCTTCACGCCTGAGGGAATGTTTATTTTGCGCAGCCATTCGCGCAGCACGTCTTGTATTTTTACGTTACGCGCGGTTTTAAGCAACAGGCGGTAACGATATTTTCCCCGCAGCATATAAATCGGCGCCTGAGCAGGTCCCAGCACCGAAACATTGTCGCCGCCCGGCGCCGTCTGCCCCAAAACGGCAGCCACCCGGTCAGTCTGTTCGCGGTTGGCGCCGGAGACAATGACGGCAGCCAATTTGCCGAACGGCGGCAGCTTTAACATCCGGCGGGTTTTCTTTTCCAGACGCAAAAACTCTTCGCGGTCTCCGGCCAGCAGCGCTTTCAGCACCGCATTTTCAGGATAGAGCGTCTGCAAATAGACCGTGCCTTTTTTTTCTCCGCGGCCGGCACGCCCCGAGACCTGAGACAACAGCTGATAAGTCTGCTCGGTTGCCCGCAGGTCTGATCCCATCAAGCCCAAGTCGGCATCGACGATGCCGCCCAAAGTCAGGCTGGGAAAATGGTGACCTTTGGCCAAAATCTGGGTTCCGATCAGAATGTCTACCCGGCCTTCTTCCATCTCTTTAATAACGCCGGAAACATCGGCCAGCGTCGAGGTTATGTCGCTGGAGATAATCCGCACTCTGGCGTCCGGGAATCTGGATTTAATCTCTTCGGCAACTCTTTCAACCCCGGGTCCGCAGGCGGTCAGGCCTTCCTCTGACCCGCACTCGGGACAGGCTTTGGGAATCGGAATATGATAGCCGCAGTGGTGGCAGACCAGAGACCTGCTGCTGCGGTGCTCGGTCAGCCAGGCGGTGCAGTTCGGACACTGGATGCGGTGTCCGCAGTCGCGGCAGATAATCAGCGGCGCATATCCGCGGCGGTTTAAAAACAACATTGACTGCTCGCCTTTTTCCAGATTTTCCTTTAAGGCCGAAACCAGCGTCGGCGCCAGCCACGAAACACCCCAAGCGCCTTTCTGCGGCTTGTCTTTCTTAAGATCGATGATTTTGATTTCGGGAAGCTGCGCCGCGGCAAAACGGCTTCGCAGACGCACAATATCATATTTTCCCTCTTCCACATTGTTTAGGGTTTCAAGCGCCGGCGTAGCGGTGGAAAGAATCAACGGAAAATTTTCAAATTTGGCACGGACGACGGCCATGTCCCGCCCCTGATAGTTAACGCCGTCTTCCTGTTTGTAGGAATGGTCATGGCTCTCGTCGACCACAATCAGCCCCAAGTTTCGATAGGGCAGAAACAAAGCCGAGCGCGCGCCGACAATCACTTTGGCACGCCCTTCGGCTATTGCCGTCCAGGTATCGGTGCGTTCTCTCACTCCCAATCCCGAATGCCAGCAGGCGGGACGGACACCGAAACGCTTTTCAAACCGGCTCAGCCATTGGCTGGTCAGCGCAATTTCGGGGACGGTAATCAAAGCCTGAGAACCGTTGCGCAAGGCTTCGGCCACGGCCTCAAAATAAACCTCGGTCTTGCCCGAACCGGTCACGCCGTCCAGCAGCGTTACCGAAAAGCCCTGCCCGACCTTGCCCACAAGGACATCGGCGGCTGCCTGCTGTTCAGCCGTCAGCCCGACTTTTGAAAAATCCGGCTGAGGAAGCTGATATTGCTTCTTATTCTCAACTTCCAGAGGTTCCAAAACGCCGGCATCAATCATTGTTTTGATGACAGACTGTCCCACGCCGGCGCCTTTGGCAATCTCCGTGCGGGAATAGGGATAATGCTTCAGCAAATCTATCACGCGCCAGCGGGCATCGGAGTTCTTAAGCTTTGCTTCAGCCAGCGTTTTTCCGGAAAGGCGGTACAAAGTCAAGGTCTGGGCATCCTCAAACACGTTTTTAACGCTGATGACCATTTTTAAAACCAATCCTAAAAACGCCATATTGTAAGCGGCGACGAAACCGATGAAACGGCGCAGTTCTTCGGACAAGGGCGGAAAGGCATAAACCTTCTGAACCGTTTTGATTTTTTTGTCTTCCAGATCAGAAGAACGACCGATTTTCCAGACCACGCCGATTTGTTGTTCCCGTCCCCACGGTACCCTGACCATGGAACCCGGAACAACGTCCATGCCGTCTTCAACCTTGTAGTCAAAGACGTCATTAAACGGCAACGGCAGCAAAACTCCGACAATCTGCGACAAGACATCATCCCCTGTTTTTATTTTGATAAAAATATATCAGCCGCCGTTTGCAAACTCAAACCGGATTGTTATTTACGCACAAAAAAAGATTGGCGTCTAAAATGTTTTTTTACTTTTCAGGCTTATCATTATATCTTATGAA
Organism: uncultured Alphaproteobacteria bacterium; assembly: GCA_944390895.1. Taxonomy (GTDB): domain Bacteria; phylum Pseudomonadota; class Alphaproteobacteria; order RF32; family CAG-239; genus CAJLXD01. The sequence continues at coordinate 3,357 of CALXRQ010000025.1, read as the reverse complement.
GACGGAAATAAAATACAACGCCGATGCCGAAACGGCGGAAATCATTTCCCGCTGGCAGGAATGGCTTAAAAGCGAACGCAGATATTCTCCCAATACCTGTGACGCTTATTTTCGCGATTTTGCAGACTTTACGGCCTTTTTTGACGCGCCGCTGACATTAACGGCTCTCAAAAAAATGAGCATCCGGGATTTTCGAGCTTATCTGTCACACTGCATGGCGCACGGACTGGACAAGACCTCCGTTGCCAGGCATATTTCGACGCTGAAAAATTTTTTTCGATTTCTCAGCCGCTGCAGAATTTTGGAAAATACGGAGGTTTCGCTGTTGTCTTCTCCCAGGCGCCCGAAGATTCTGCCTCGGGCCATGGATGTCAAACAGACATTTGACGTGCTGGAAAAGAGTCGGCACTGTGCCAAAAATTCATGGCAGGGACTTCGAGATGCCGCCATTTTTACAATACTTTACGGATGCGGTTTGCGAATCTCGGAAGCCCTGAACCTGAATGTCGGGGATATTACGAATAATGATTTTGTACGCATCTCCGGTAAGGGCAACAAGGAACGCCTGGTTCCGCTGCTGCCGCAGGTCCGTGATGCGGTGAAAGCCTATATGGCTGACTGTCCCTACAATTTTCGCCAAGGCGAAGCATTGTTTCTGGGCGCGAGAGGAGAACGTTTATCCCCGCGTATCATTCAGAGACAGCTGCAAAAAATCCGGACTGAACTGGGCCTTCCCGATAATTTGACGCCCCATGCCCTCAGACATTCTTTTGCAACGCATCTCCTGGCTCAAGGAACCGACCTCAGGTCTATCCAAGAGCTTTTGGGTCACGCTTCTCTCACCACGACCCAAAGATATACGGATGTCAATATTGAAAAACTCAAAGAAGAATACAAACGCGGCGCGTTTGACCAAGCAGCACCTGGAGGGCACAAACGCGAGGGCGTTTGACCAAGCAGCGCTTGGAGGCAATGGTTAGCTGTCTCACAGCCTCCGTTGTCGGCACATTAAACTGCGCCGCGCGCCCACGACGGGTCAAGCCCGAAGTGACAGTAATAAAAAAAGCACCAGAGCCGGAGCAATGGTACTTTTTACAAATTTTCGCTTCTGAAAAGATTACTTTAATTTCTTTTCAACGAACTCTTCGTGTTTTTTGGATTTTTTATCATATTTTTTCAAAACCAATTTTTCCGGATGAGTTCTCGGGTTCTTTTCAGCAAGATAAAATGTACCGGTACCGGCACTGCTCTCTAATTTTACTTTAACTTTTACTGCTTTTGCCATTTTTTTATACTCTTAATTAGGGTTTCAATTTAAACATTTAGCCGCATTATGCACGTTCTTGTGTTAATGTCAATAAAATTTTTCAAAAAAGCGGTTTAAATCCGTTCTTTAAGCAGCTTTACGGCCGCTTCCAGATCCAAATTCCGCCATTCGCGGTCTTCCCGGCCGCATTGTTGCGGCTGCGGGCGGTTTAAGACGTCTTCCAGCCGGCGTCCGTCCCCCATATTAAAGGTGCAGACATCGGGGCTGACGCCGAGCTTGTCCAGTTTCTGCCCCGAAGGCGTATAAATATAGGCCGCGGTACAGCCGAGTTCCGCACCGTTCGGCAGTTCGGTCAGATCCTGTCTGGTGCCTTTGCCGAAACTCCCGGTTCCGATCAATTTGGCCCGGCTTTGTTCTTTGAGCGCCGCCGCAACGACTTCGGCCGAAGACATAGTGCCGCCGTCAATCAGCACCACCAGCGGCCTGCCCGTCAGAATATCACCCGCCTGCGCAGTATAATATTTGAGGCGGTTTTCGTTCCGTCCGTGTTCGGATGCAATAATGCCCTCATCCAGAAACGCATCGGCAATATCTACGGCCTGAGAAAAAAGGCCGCCGGGGCTGCCGCGCAAATCCAGCACCGCAGCACGCGCCTGCGGATGATCTTCAACCGCTTCCCGCAGATTTTTCAGCGTAAATTTGTTAAACGCGCCGATCTTCACATATAAAACTTCATCAATCATCCGGGTGGCAAAATGGCGCCGGTTTTTGAGCCGGTCTTTTTCTTCGGCGCCGAAAGCCGGATAATATTTGGAATTGCCGTCCAAACCGCCGTTGATACCGTTTTCCAGCAGAATGTCCGCCAATTCAAAATCTTTTTCCTTCACCTTGTTCGAAACATTTTGCGCCGCTTTCAAAACCCGTATGGTTAATTTGAGCGAAGCATTTACGTCTTCCGGATTCTCCGGTTTGAGAAAACTCCTGACCACACGCGCATCATAATATAACGAAACGCGTTTTTCATCATCGGCAACCCGAAGCTTTCGGTCGACGGCCGGCAGCGCCTTCAGCACCATAAGCGCAGAATCCGACGCCGACTGCGGTTTTATGTAACCGGTCTGCAGTTTTTCATAAACGGCACGGTAGGTTTCCGTATCCGAAAACTCTTCGGCACGAAGCGGCAAAGCAAACAGGTTCAGCATTAAAAAAAACAGTAACGATTTTTTCATTCGGCAGTCTTCTTTTTTCTGGCGTTTGATTTTTTTATCTTCTTTTTGCGCACTTTGCGTTCTTCCTTTTTCTTACTTCCGGCACTTTTTTTAGCGTTCTTTATCCCGGCACCCGTTTTTTTGGATCCGCCGGAAAAACGTCCGCCTTTCTCGACATAGTCGTCACCGTCTTCGGGATCGATAAACCGGAAAATCAACCCGCCCGTAATCGGAGATGCTTCCAGCAGCCTGGCCTTCAGCACATCGCCGAAACAAAAGCGGCGGCCGTTCTCCTCGCCGCACAATTCCATATTGCCGGCGGCAAGAACGTAGTTGTCCGCGGGCAGCGACGACATCGGCATCAGCCCTTCGGCACCGATGTTTTCCACCTTGACGAATACGCCTGCCGTCGACACTCCCGAAACCTTGACCTCAAAAACGCTGCCGACAGACGGCGTCAGAAACGCGGAAACAAAACGAGCCGTAATATCACGCTCGGCATTGGCCGCCCGGCGCTCGGTCTCGCCCAGATGTTCGCCCATATCCTCAAAGGCTTTGACGTCGGCACCGTCGTCCAAACCGCCGCCGTCAGGCATTTTGCAGGCTTTTATCAACGCACGGTGAATCAGCAGGTCGGCATAGCGGCGAATGGGTGAAGTGAAATGCGCATAGTCTTTCAAGCCCAGACCAAAATGCCCGATGTTCTGCGGCGAATAGCGCGCCTGGCATTGCAGGCGCAAAATCAGTTCGCTGATACCCTGCCCCGTACCGCAGAGGTCTATAAGCTTATTGAAATGTTCCGGCCTGAGAGCCGCGGGATCCGGAAGCTTTAAGCCCAGATTACGCAGCAAAGGCTCTATCTCCTTAAGTTTGTCTTCCAAG
>CALXRQ010000024.1 GCA_944390895.1 uncultured Alphaproteobacteria bacterium | reverse complement strand
ATGTCGTGATTCTTGGGATTTGTAAACGGTTAAATTTCCATTATGATGTTTTTTATAATTTAACTTTTTGACCTCAAGGTACAGAAGTTGTTATTTTTATTAATATCTCATTTTTTGACCGTATGACTCAGTTGTTTTATTTGGTATAGGATTACTCAGATTTTCATTAGACGGCTTGTTATGGGTTGATTTTGGCTTGTTAATGGAAGTGTTTTTACTTAAGATTTACCTTTTTTCAAACATTTGAGGATAAAATAAGATATATGCTGTATCTTTCATATAGTTTATAATACTTACAATTATGACATCTCCGGTTTTTTATATTTTATCTTGATACCTTTTTCTTTTAATATTTGGATGCTTTCTTTATATTCTTGGTATAGTCGTTCATAATCATTACGTATTTTTTCTAAAAGAGGTTGGGATATATAAAGTCCATGATTACAACACACACCTTTATTAAGATACCATAACCAGCCTTTTGCACCATATTTATCATCATTATATTTTTTCTTGGTTTGAAGCATATTGCGATATTCCGGCTCGTTATATTCTTTCTTGCCATTACATACAGATGTCTTTAAGGCTAATCTTATTTTACTATCAGTCGTTTCATCAAATACTTCTCTTATCCCGTGTATATGTGTTTCTTTGTCGTTTATATCTTTTCTTTTATCCTTAGTCTTATTTTCTAGGATAAATGATATCATCGGCTTATTTGATGATTTAAGAATATAGTCTAGGTTACCATATATTTTTTTGATGATGACGGCTTTCAGATTTTTATATGTTAATTTTTTATATCTATCACGGAATGATTTACTTAAGTCTAATGTAAATGGTTTAATATTCTCAAAAGGTTGCGTTTCTGCCATAAAATAAAAGAAGTATGCCAGTTTTTGTACCAAAGTTATATCTCTCCATAATGGCAATCTATAAACGATAACTTCTTTTTTACCCTCATTCCCATATATATTACTTATATGAGATACGACGTCGAACTTATTTTTGTACCAATTAACTATGGAAATAAAGCCTTTGTAAGCACGTTGGCTTTGTTTCTTCTTTTTTATTTTCTGTTTTTTTCGCATGAAAATATTCTTTCCTTTTTGATTTAGAATTGTCACTTCATGCGGATTTGATAAAAAAATTTTTCCAAAACGTTTTTTTATGCGTACTTTTGAGATTTTTTGATGTATATAAAAAAACAGACAAACGGTTACATAAAAAGTTTGTGTCATTAACGTCATAAACTTTGAAAAAAGAAGGAGGCAGCCGAAACTACCTCCGATTATCCTTAAGCCGCATTATCATCAGGTTTATTATTATCATTTGCCGGGAGAGGCAAGGTGCTGAATAAAGCATTTACATGCAGAGGACAGAAGTGTTGACCGATTGCTTTGCGAAGATTGTTTTCTTCTGTTTCGTTCAACATGCCGTTTTCTTCTCTCTTAAGATTTAGTTTGTCAAAGAAGTCTGGTGGAATATCCATGATACGTCCTAACTCCCTAAGCGAAAAAACGCGGCAATCACTATATTCCTGTGTTTCAGGATTATATCTTCCCGGATGAAGCGAATACACATCGCTGATGCTACCATTACCCGTTGTAATTGTTGGACATTGATTTTGCCATGGAACTCTTGTAAAGCCTGTACCATAATTACCATTGCTATATTCGCCGTTATCAGTTAAAGGCTGGTATTCAGCTTCATTATCCCAAGCAGTGCAGCCTGTCGGAGTATGTGCCAAGATTTTAATAATATGTTCTGGTAGTTCTCTGGCATAATGCCATGGATCGTTTGGATCGATTTCTCCGTTGCCTAAGCTCATTAAATCCCCAATGACTTCCCATAACATTTTTCTGACCGAGTGTTTTTTAGGAAATTTCCACGGTTCGGTGCTTATATCTTTGCGACAACCAAGGATTAGCAAGCGAGATCTGTCTTCAACACAACCATAATCCGCTGCCGTATAGATGCCAAAATTAAGATGATATTCTTCGCCTAAAACATCGCACAAATATTGTCCGATACAACGGATTTCACCGTCTTTATCCTTAAGGACATCATGGGCAATCTTAGGTTTGGCATCAACAAATCCCGGAACATTCTCAAACACAAAATATTTAGGCTTTGCTTTGAGAATAAAATCTGCGGCATAATAAAATTGCTTGGCCTCAGGTACATTACCTTTATTTGGTGAATTGTTAAGATTAGAAAAAGGCTCACAACAACAGCTAGCCATGACGATTTCACAGCCTTGTTTTTTATGCCATTCCAGTGTTTCATTAAAACACTCATCGGAAGTAAAATCACCTTGCACCATGTGACAGTCGGGATATAAAAGTTCGTGCCAATGAGCTCGTGTTTTGTCCCATTCCGCAGCTACTCGGCAATGTAAATTTAACTCGTGAATTCTGGACAATCCAATGGAAATGTTTGAAAACAACGTTGTTATATACATCGGTTTTTCCAACTCTAAAGTTTTAGTTTCCGTCTCTTCCATATAGTCCAGTATAAATTTTGTATGTTTAATTTTCTTATTATTTTTATTTTGCTTTGCTCTAATTGAAGCGGACTTTGACAAAGCCAGGGCTCTGGTTGGTACATCATTTTGCCGTAAAGCAAGTTCAAGTGCAGCTTTTACACCGTCCCAAGTTAAGTGCTGAAAATCCCGAGCCAAGCGAGGAGAAAGTCCGTAATCTTCCTTAATAATTTGGGATTTTGTCCTTTCTTGTCCTGATGCCCGTCCTTCAGATTTTGAGTTGGTTCCGTTTAGTCTGGGAATTTGACGTAATGCCTCGCCAATTAGGCACTCAAGAACCAATACATACGCAGCCCGCACTTGCAGAACAGCTTTCTTCTGGCTGTACAGCTCTATTGAGAACGGAATGCTTTTTAACCGGTTTTCTTCGGTGTCAACCCATTCGCGAAGTTCATTGATTTTATCCGTTAATTCTTTGCCATTTAATTTTTTAGTAGGAAATAAGTTGTCATTCTGAGCAGCATTTATTATTTCCGTCAGTGTTTCCGGCGAAAGCTGTTTATTCTTTATAATATCTTCAATAGACAAAGGCCGTGATATATCAGGATCATCTTTGTTAACTGTATTTTCTTCAACTGCCTTTGTTGCAGCACCTCCTTTCGGAGGGGGAGGGAAATCCCCCTCCCGGTTATCGTTAACATTTGAAGCCACAGTCGCCTGTACTTCGGTTTCAGTCATAAAAGTAGACGCTTTAACATCGTCTGCCATATCATAGTTTTCAGGCATTTCGGCCAAATTGGTTGCATTCATTGTTTAATTTCTCCATTTAATATCATTAAAGCAGTAACAATCAGAATCGATATCGAATTCGTCATCATCTTCTTCCGTGTCTGGAATTACTTTCGCAAAAGGGATGCCTTTTTCAAAAACATAATAGTGTTCTGGCGAATTAATGAAAATTTTGATAGAATTGCAATAAATGTCGTTTAAATCAAATTTTTCACAAAAATCATTGGCATTGTTAAGAATAACGGCCAATTCTTCGTTTTCTGGATCATAGTCCAAATTTATATAACACATCAAATGGTTCATTTTTTTTGCTTTTAATCCCAGGGTAATCGATAGGTTGAATTGAAGTATGTCCAATCTTTACCTAAAGATTAAACCCTGCTGGCACCCGGCCAGAAATTTTCATAAATGGACTGAAGAGAAAACGCTTGAAATTTATATTTTTTTGTATATAAATCTATTTGGAATATATGCGGGCTATCTTCAGTCCGGTTAATTTGACCTGATGTAATAGTCAGGTCTTTATTTTTATAACATCGCTGTAGCGATTATCGCCGAAACGATAAAGCTTGTTTAACAGATTTTTTTTACAAATCAAGTTATCCTTTTTCGGATTTTTGAATAAATTGATATTTTTTGCATTCATTTCAATTGGTTATTTTTTAATTTTTTCTAATGCGTTTTTTCTTGGCAAGTTCTTTTTTTAAACGTTTTACGTCATCGGGGAAATATGAATAAGAACCTGGAGAAGTTTTTTTATAGCTAATTTTTTCCTTATCACGGTAATACTTAAGCATCGATTCATCACATCCTAACTCTGCGGCAGCTTCTTTTGATGAAAACAAGCGAGTGGACGTTGAAGATATCCCCGCTTTTATTGTAGTTTCTGCGATATGATGGTTATCTTTAAAATATTTATTAAGACTATCGACGAAATAACTTTGACTAGACTCTTTTTCAATAAGACCATTTTTAGCCATTTCATACAGAGTCGTTTTACTAATTCCTGTTAATTTAGAAGCCCCTTCATCATCAATATAATCTCCGTCTTTTCCAACTCTTATGATTTCTTGGGGTGAATTTAATGTCGGAAGATTTGTTATAAATTTAATAGTATTATCGCAAAAATCTTGCACTTGCTGTATGATTTTATCAAAATTATCATAATCGCTTTGTTTGTAGGCAATGTGTTTAAGAAACTCATAGTATAAAAGCAAGGCTTTTTTGGTCTTGCCTATTTCAACTTTAGTGTTATTAAAGATTAGAGGATACGCTTCAGAATGATTAATAACTTCAAAGAAAGAGAAGTTTTTTAAATTTTCACTCTGTTTTAACGTATGTAAAAGGTCAAAAATTTCCTGTTTTTGTTTTGCAGATAGGGGGGGTAATTGACGTATGAAATAGCACATTAATACTGGTAAAATTTCATCAGCAAGTTGTTTCCAAGCTTCATTATCTTTGCAATAATAAAAATTTTCACAAACTTTATTGATTTTTGATTTATAAAAGTCAGCTGAGTGAGATTTTCCATTTGGTAAAGTTTTATACTTCTTCACATGGATAAGCCATTTTTCAAAATCAACCTTTAAGTTCTGCATACAATATCTCCGTTTTTTAATATAATAATTTAATAAAATGGAAAATAAAACCTTTTTCTAGTAAATTTAAAAGCTACATTATTTAAACCTCACGCGTAAAGCCCTTTTAAAAACGGTTCATTAAAATTTTCCCTAATCTGCTTAGCCGCTAGGCCGGCCATACTTATACGGAAGCTGCAAGACGGAAAACAGCAGCTAGTAGCTTAGATATGGGTACTGAGATATACCATAGCCGGGAATGCTCTGAGCTGATAAAGGTTTTTAAGATGGCTCTTTGCACAAAAATAAATCGTCGGTAACGTCAAAAACTTTTATTTTAGGCGGCTTCAAATCCGGCTTTGGATAAATGATAATCCCGAGACCTAACGAGATTCCAACTCAGACAAACCATTGAAAAACAAGGAAATACAAACAAACGAGTTCGGAAAATTCTCCCAAAATGACATTTTCAAATTTACAACACTCGAACTCGGTTAAGTACTTGATTTATAAAAGAAAAACGGCGGTTTTTGTACCTGCCGTTTGAAATGGTGATCCCAACGGGATTCGAACCCATATTACCACCGTGAAAGGGTGGTGTCCTAACCATTAGACGATGGGACCATCGTTAACTTCACGAGCATATATATATGTAAAAATTTTTAAGGTCAAGCAATTTTTTTCATAAAATGTAATTTTTTACAAAAAACTTCAGCTAAAGAAAAAAAGACGGGCTTGAAACCCGCCTTTTCAAAGAGCACTTATCAGTAGTTTGCCGGAATTACACGAGCCTTGTCCCCGTAAAGCAGCATGCATTTTTCACCCGGCGTCATCAAAACGTCGTTTCCTTGCGTAACGGTCATGATATTGCCGCCGGTGGTTCTGACGACATATTCATATCCGCCCTGTTTGGAGAGCTGTCCCTGAGCGGCATCGCCGGCAATGCCGCCGACAACGGCGCCGCCGATTGCTCCCAGAATTTTGGTGGTATCATTGCCGCCGAGCAGGGTTCCGGCCACGCCGCCGGCTGCGCCGCCGACCAGCGTTCCGGCATTGTTGTCGCTCTGTACGGTTACCGCGCGCACGCTGACAACAGTGCATTCCATGGCCCGGTTAACCTGTCCGGTGCTGGAGGTGGCATATTGGTTGGCGCCGATGTTGGAGGTGCAGGCGTTCATCAGCAAAGCCAGCGGCAAAACGGCGGCTGTCATATATTTTTTCATAAAATTAACTCCCAAAGTTTATTGTTGACTGTTGTTTCCGATTTTATACTTCAATTATCTTTTGTCAATGCTAGACAATTAAAGTTAAGTGGTATATATTCATTGAGCCTTTAATTGGTAATAATAAAATAATTTGAATATTGAGGAATTTAAGATGCTTAAAAGAACAAAAATTGCCGGCTTGCTGAAAGCTGAGCAGCCGATTGAAAAAGTATTGGTGAAAGGCTGGGTAAAAACCCGCCGGGATGCAAAAGATTTTTCGTTTATTGAACTTAATGACGGTTCCTGCTTAAAAAATATTCAGATTATTGCCAATAATAACCTCAAAAATTATGAAGAAATCAAGAAAATCACAACCGGTTCGTCTCTGGCCGTAACCGGCGCATTGGTTGAATCCAAAGGCGGAAACCAGAAGTTTGAGATTGTTGCCGAGGATGTTGAAATTTACGGTTTGGCGCCCGATGATTTTCCGTTGCAAAAGAAAAAGCACACGGATGAATATCTGCGCACCATTGCCCATCTGCGTCCGCGCACCAACAAATACGGCGCCGCTTTCCGCATCCGTTCGGGGCTGTCTTATGCCATTCATAAGTTTTTTCAGGAGCGGGGTTTCCGTTATGTCCATACGCCGCTTATCACCGGTTCCGACTGTGAGGGCGCAGGCGAAATGTTCCGCGTAACCACGCTGGACATGAACAATGTGCCCAGAACCAAAGACGGAAAGGTAGACTATTCGCAGGACTTTTTCGGCAAAGAGGCGCACCTGACGGTTTCCGGACAGCTCAACGGCGAAATGTATGCCATGGGTTTGGGCGACATCTATACCTTCGGCCCGACTTTCCGTGCCGAAAATTCCAACACTACCCGTCATGCGGCGGAGTTTTGGATGATTGAGCCGGAAATGGCCTTTGCCGATATTTTTGACGATATGGATCTGGCCGAAGATATGGTCAAGTTCTGCATCAACTTTTTGCTTGATGAATATCATGACGATCTGGAACTGTTTGACAAGTTTGTCGAGCCGGGACTGTTTGACAAGCTGCACAACATTGTCGAAAATGGCTTTGCACGCATCACCTATGCCGAAGCCATTGATATCATGAAAAAATCGGGCCATAAGTTTGAATATACGCCGGAATTCGGCATTGATATGCAAACGGAACACGAGCGCTATCTGGCGGAAGTTCACTTCAAGCGTCCGGTAATTGTCCGCGATTATCCGAAAGAGATCAAGGCCTTTTATATGCGGTTAAATGACGACGGCCGCACCGTTGCCGCCATGGATGTTCTGGTGCCGGGCATCGGCGAACTGATCGGCGGTTCCCAGCGTGAAGAGCGTCTGGATGTTTTGGTCAGACGCATTGAGGAGATGGGCATGACCGAGGCCGATTATGAATGGTATTTGGATTCCCGCCGTTATGGCACGGTTCCGCATGCCGGTTTTGGTTTGGGCTTTGAACGGATGATGATGCTGGTAACCGGCATTGGCAACATCCGCGATGTCATTCCGTTTCCGAGAACGCCGAACTCGATTAATTTCTAAGGAAAGAAAATGCGTCGTTTTTCTTTGAATATAACGCTGATAGTGCTCTTGGTGCTTGTACTCGGAGCCTGTCACCACTGTTGGAGATAGTTATGCGTAATAGAGCTTGGTCGGTTTTGCTGTCATTTGCGGTTTTGCTGTTGAGCAATGCGGCGTCCGCGGCTCCGTCGGATGACGGTGCCGATTTCATTAAGGTCGATGCGGCAACCGACAAGGCTTTATCGCAGAATGAAGTCAAGATTGACTTTGAATCCAAGTTGGATCAGGTCATTCCCGTCGGACTGAGTTCCGACAGCGAAAATTATTCTCCCGACATGGCCGTGGATAAACCCGAGTGCGACAATCCCCGGCTGATGAAAAAGGTTTTGGAGCGTATTGCCGAATATTACAAAAGCAAACCGGTTAACAGCCTGATTGAAAAAAGGCGCCAGGTTTTAACGCTTAAAAACCTGAACAGTTTTGTTGAAGAGGATATAGATTCTTTCCCTGAGGAAAAAAACTTTTATCTGGCCGGCAAGCTGATTTCCTATAAGATAAACAAAGGGCTGAAAGCCGAAGATATGCGCCTTTGCCGCAGTGTTTCCTATCTGCCGATTTATCTGTTGATTTATCCGCACAATGCCGTCTACACCGTAGAAATTGTCAACTTTCCCGGCCAGACGGTTTCGGAACGCTTTACCACGGTATATGATTAATATACATTCTTAAAAAATATGTTTTTCTGTTGATTCCGTTTTTAAAAAGTTGCATAATACTTTCTGCTTTGGGGTTGAATCGGCGGTTTTTGCCGCTATATATGACCTATCCCGAGGCTGAAAGAAAAGAGGTTGTATTATCAATGAGTAATGAACTCGTTATTAGAAATTCATCTGCTTTGCCGGTTGTCGCCGGAGAAAACAGTCTTTTTTCATATTTTGAAAAAATCAAAAAATTTCCTGTCCTGTCGGAAGAAGAAGAAATATCTTTGGTAAAGGCTTTTCATGAACGCGGAGATTTGACCGCGGCGCAGAAACTGGTCACGTCGCATTTGCGTCTGGCAGCCAAAGTCGCGCTGACCTACAAACGCTACGGACTGCCTTTGCTGGACATTATTTCCGAAGCCAACATCGGTTTGATGCAGGCCGTTAAAAAATTTGATTTAGATAAAAAAGTCCGCCTGGCGACCTATGCCGTCTGGTGGATAAAAGCCGCCATCAACGACTATATCCTGCGCTCCTGGTCTTTGGTCAAGATCGGTACCAAAGCGGCGCAGAAAAAGCTTTTTTACAATCTGAACCGCATTAAGTCCCGCTTGGGGATTTATGAAAACCGCGAGCTGGAACCCGACGTGGTTAAGAAAATTGCTCAAGAGCTGGTGGTAGATGAGGCTGACGTTAAGGAGATGAACGGGCGTCTGTCCGGCGATACGTCCCTGAATACAACGGTTTCCGATGAAGACGAAACCGAGAAGGTCGATTTTATTGTTGACAAAAGACAAAATATAGAGGAAAATCTTTCTTCCAAGCAGGAAGCCGGCTTTAAGCAAAAGATTCTATACCGTTGCCTGGCCAAACTCAGCGACCGTGAACAATACATTATCAAAAACCGGATGCTGACGGATGAACCCTGCACTTTGGAAGACATCGGCGCAAAATTCGGAATCAGCCGCGAACGCGTAAGACAGATTGAAAAAAAAGCGTTTGAGAGGCTTTCCGCTTTGGTTAAGCTTGATTTACAGGCGCAGATGTGATATAATACTCATACAAAAAAACGGGGAAGCATAATGGAAAAAGTTGATGCTGTAATAGATTTGTCGTCTGAACAAAACAGAGCCGCTGACGCAGCTTGTTTTGATGCGGATACTTTTTTTGACGAGGCCAACCGTCGTATGGAGCTGCGTCTGAGCCGGATTCGCGGAGAAGAGGACAACGACAATGTCTCTTTCATGGCGCATATGTCCAAGCAGATGGCTTCCGGCAACGCTCGCATATAAAGGCGGCAGTATTCAAAGTTTTTTCAAAGGCGCTTTCGGGCGCCTTTGGGTTTATCGGGGTAAGACCTATTAAGAACTTGCCTTTTGTCCTCAATCGGCTAAATTATTTCCGGTTCATATTTTTTATGGGAATTTTGCAGATGTCGTATCTTGACGAACTGGTTGAAATGCTGCGCAACGGCAATATTGAAATGCCCCAGTTTGAAGCGCGGATGATTGCTGCCGGTGTTTTGGGCATTAATGTCGATACTTTTTTGTTTTCGGCGCCGCCGGCCACCGATGCGCAAATCGGCAGGATGAAAAAAATGGCTTCCGAGCGTCTGCAGCATCGTCCGTTGTGCAAAATACTGGGCGCCAAAGGTTTTTACAAATATGATTTTGTGGTCAATGAGCATGTTCTGTCCCCCCGTCCGGATACGGAAGTTTTGGTAGAGGCGGCCATCGCCGAGGCCGAAAAGAGCTCTGCCCGCACGATTCTGGATCTGGGCACCGGTTCCGGGTGCATTATTCTCTCGATTATGGGTGATGTGCCGGCGCTCAAAGGCTGGGCCGTCGACGCCTCTTCTCAGGCGATGGAAGTGGCGCGGATAAATGCCGGCCGGCTGGGGCTCGATTCCCGGATGACGTTTGTTAATGCCAGCTGGTTTGATGAAAATCTGCCTGAGCTTTTGGGAACCAAATTTGACATTGTGGTTTCAAATCCGCCGTATATTCCCAGTGCCGAGATTGCGGAACTGGAACCGGAAGTAAAGGACTATGATCCGCGTTCGGCGCTGGACGGCGGCGCTGACGGGCTGGAGCATTATCGCCGGATAGCGGAACTCTGCCCGAAGATTTTGAATGACGGGGGGCTGATTTTCCTTGAAGGCGGATTACATCAGGAAAACGATATTGCCGCCATTTTCACGGCCAAGGGATTCAAATTGGCAAAAATTATTCCTGATTTGGCGGGTATCAATAGATGTATATTTTTGAAAAAATAATTTGCAATTAGAAAAATAATCTGTATTATCCCTTATAGATGAAAGCGCGGCGCAAATGCCGGAGCAGGTGCTTTTTTTATTTTTTGTTTTGCATCTCATCTTTTTTCAAAACAAAACATTTTTAATTTTAATTCAGTGTAACATAAATTACTTCGGATATTGTCTGGAGTCTGCAATTGTGGTTGTAAATAATGAAAAAAACAAATAACAAATTTCGTAATAATAATTCTAATCAGATATATTCTCTCAATTATAAATTTGACAGCATCAGCGTCGCCGGCAAAATCAGCGGCACGGCGCTTGACCTCATTAAAAAATACAACGAACTGGCTAAGGAAGCCCACGGCAATAATGATTATGTTACGGCTGAAATTTTCCGCCAGTATGCCGAGCATTACCGCAAGATCGTAACCGAAATCAACGAGAAGAAAAACGTGCAGAAGGTCGTGTCTTTCCAAAAGAACAACGACGCGCAGTCCGCGCAGGACGATAATGTTGTTAGTAATGACAACTTAGGTGAAGATTCTAAAAATCCGCTGTGCAATAATAGCGAAGAAAGCGGTAATTCTCCTGTTGAAGAACTGTCCGATTCCTCGGACAATGCTCCGGTTGAAACGCTCAGCGCCCCGATTCCCGAAAAAAAGGAATTTAAGGTGATTGAGATCAGCTCTGCCGAAGCGGGAAAGCTCGTTTCGGATTCTGAAGCTTCGCCGAAACCTCGTGCCAAAAGAATGCCGCGCAAAAAAGAAGTTGTTGCCGTTTAATCTTTTTGCATAGGAGCCGGAATTGTATTTTATTGTTGCCTCTCTGCTTGTTGCCGTTTCTTGTTCCGCCATCACCATCCGCACTTTGGTCGGATACAACAATCTGGGGCTGGGCAGCAAGCTGCTGATTTCTTTTCTGGTTATCGCCGGGTGGACGGCGCCGCTTCTGATTGGGTGGATTCGCAAAAACGATTATCTTGCCGGCAGCTTTTTCAATGTCGTTTCCTATGCGGCTTATTTTCTGTTTGGCCTGGCTTTTATCCTGTTTGTCATGCTGTTTCTGCGCGACTTTGTCTGGTATCTGTTTTACGGTGCTGCCAAGTTGTTTAAGTCCGCCAGCTGGTGGATAAATCCCAAAAACATTACCGTTCTGGGTTATGCCAATGTCGTTGTCGTGCTGCTGGCTTTGGCCGCGTCGGCCTATGCCGTTTATGAAGCCGTGCGGATTCCCGATGTCAAAACCGTGGAATTTTCAACGCCGAAATTAAAAGACAATCTCTCCATTGTGCAGTTGTCCGATTTGCATCTCAATCGCACCTCGTCGCTGCGGCATTTAAAAAACGTTGTCGAAAAGACCAATGCCCTGCGGCCGGACATCATTCTGCTTACCGGCGATGTCGTCGATGACAAAATAGACCGCCTTGACGAATATATGGAAGTCTTGCAGGGGCTGAAAGCCCGTTACGGCATTTATTTTTCCGTCGGTAATCACGAATATTATAACGGATTGTATCGTATTATCAAAAAACTGAATGCCATGGGCATCAGGATTTTGTTCAACCGCGGTGTGTCGATTCCGGAGCTGAACGTGTTCGTTTCCGGCATTCCCGATGCGCAGACGGCCGCGGCCAGCAGCTTTTTTTCGGTCAATTTTGAAAAAGCCGTCAAGGGCAGCCTTCCAGAGCAATATCGCATTTTAATGTCGCACAATCCCGAAATGGCCGAATACGTTACCCCGGTTGCCTTTGACCTTCAGGTTTCGGGGCATACGCACGGCGGCCAGATTTTTCCGTTCCATTTTTTGGCGTCCAAGGCCAACAAATATTTGGCCGGTTCCTATAAGGTAAATGATGTGGATCTTTACGTTTCTCGCGGCGCCGGTTACTGGGGGCCGCCGATGAGGCTGTTGGCGCCGGCCGAAATCACGCATATTGTCGTCAAAGCGGCGCTGCCGGTAAAAGTAAAAAAGGAAAAGAAAGTTGATGAACATCTGCAGGAGATGATTAATGCGCAAAACTTTGGTCTTGGACTGTGACGGTGTCATCTATCCGATTTCGGACATTCCGAATGAGGTCTTTATCCGTGCTTTTAATGACGCAATTTATGCTCTTGGCATTTCGGAAGAGCAGTATCGGGAAGCTTCGGCCCGTGCCAAGGCTCGCAAGGCGCTGGGTTTGTTCAACTTTGCCCGCGAAATCTGTCAGGATTTCGGCGTCAGCTTTGACAAGTTCTGCGATGAGTTTGTCGCCAGGCTCGACTATTCTCCGCTCAAACCCGATCCCGAGCTTCTGGCGCTGATATATAAGGTTCAGGAACACTATAATCTGGCCGTTTATACCAACAACCACATCAAACATCTGGATAAGGTTCTGAAAGCCAAGTTTGATAAAAATTCCCAAAACATCGGCTTTGTCTGTTATGACATCACTTCCACTTATTTTAACAATATCTTCCATCCCAAAAAATCGGATCTCGGTCTGCGTATGGTGGCTGAAAAATTGGGACAGGAACCGGAAAACTGCATTTTGATTGACGATGCCGAAGTCAACTGCGACAAAGCCCGGAGTATTGGCATGGGTGCGGTTCTGATTACCGAGAACTATACGTTGAAAGATTATTTGCGCTCTCTGGTTAAAAATTTGTCGTGATGTTTTGTCCGCCTCTTGATTTGTAACCGGTCGGCTGACTATATTTAATATAAGAACAAAAGTTATAAAGGAGAGGTATTAATAATGGATTTTGAAAAACTTACCAGCAAATCTAAGGATCTGATACAGGATGTGATAAACATTGCTGTCAGGGCGCGCAACCAGTATATTTCTCCGTTGCACCTGCTTAAAGGTTTGATTGACATAAAAGACAGTCAGGTCATGGATTTGATTTTGAAGTCCGGCGGTTCTCAAACCGGAATTCGTTCTGATGTTGAAAATGCTCTGGCAAAGATTCCCGCCGTGGAGGGTTCTTCGGTTCAAAGTCTGATGAATCAGGACTTTACCCGCGTTATGATGGAAGCGGAAAAATTGGCGGACAAAGCCGGCGACAAATTTGTCACCGTTGAGCGGATTCTCCAGGCCTTGGTTATGACCTCCGGAACCGAAGCCTATGACATTTTGAAGCAAAACGGCGTCAATGCCGCCAAACTCAATCAGGCGATTAACGATTACCGCAAAGGGCGCATTGCCGATTCCGAAGATTCGGAAAACAATTTCGAGGCTCTGAAAAAATATACCATCGACATTACCGGCAAAGCCAGGGAAGGAAAGCTGGATCCGGTCATCGGCCGCGAACATGAAATCCGCCGCACGATTCAGGTGCTGTCCCGCCGTACCAAAAACAACCCGGTTCTGATAGGCGAACCAGGCGTCGGCAAAACCGCCATCGTTGAAGGGCTGGCCATCCGCATTGTCAACAATGACGTGCCCGAAAGCCTGCGCGGCAAACGTCTGCTGTCGTTGGATCTCGGTGCGCTGATTGCCGGCGCCAAGTTTCGCGGTGAATTTGAAGAACGGCTGAAATCGGTGCTGAAAGACGTGGAAGCCTCAGAAGGCGGTATCATACTGTTTATTGATGAAATGCACACGCTGGTCGGTGCCGGTGCTTCCGAGGGTTCCATGGACGCTTCCAATCTCCTGAAACCGGCATTGGCGCGCGGAGAACTGCACTGTCTCGGCGCCACCACCCTGAATGAATATAAAAAATATGTTGAAAAAGACGCGGCGCTGGCTCGTCGTTTTCAGGCCGTTTACGTTTCGGAGCCGAACGTTGAAGAAACGATTTCGATTCTGCGCGGTATTAAGGAAAAATTTGAACTCCATCACGGCGTTCGGATTTCCGACGGCGCGCTGATAGCCGCCGCCACTTTGTCCGACCGCTACATCAGCGACCGTTTTCTGCCCGATAAAGCCATCGACCTGATGGATGAGGCAGCCAGTTCGCTGCGTATGGCCATCGATTCCAAGCCGGAAGAGCTGGACGAACTCGATCGGCGGATTTTGCAGCTGAAAATCGAGCGTGAAGCCCTGAAAAAAGAGAATGATTCAAAGTCTAAGGAGCGGCTTGAACTCATCGGTTATGAAATTTCCGGGCTGGAAGCCAAAGCCAAGGCCATGGAAGAGAAATGGCACGAAGAAAAACAAGGCCTGGCAGACCTGACTGACATCAAAGACAAGCTCGACAAAGCCAGAATAGAAGTCGAAATCGCCAAACGCGACGGAAAATACGAACGTGCCGGCGAACTTCAATACAGCGTCATTCCCGAACTGGAGCATAAGATTCAGGCGGCGGAAGAAGCGTCCAAAAACCGCAAAAACAGTTTCAGCGAGGTTGTGACCGAAGGCGAAATCGCTAATGTTGTGTCCAAATGGACCGGTATTCCGGTTGATAAAATGCTGGCCGGAGAAAAGGAAAAACTCATTCATATGGAAGAGTTTTTAGGCAAACGCGTTATCGGCCAGAAAGAGGCTATCGCCGCCGTTGCCAACGCTGTCCGTCGTTCGCGCGCCGGCATTTCCGATTCCCGTCAGCCGATAGGCTCTTTTCTGTTTCTGGGGCCGACCGGTGTCGGCAAAACCGAGCTGAGCAAGGCATTAGCCGAGTTTCTGTTTAATGATGAGAGCGCCATGCTGCGGATTGATATGTCCGAATATATGGAAAAACATTCGGTTTCGCGCTTAATCGGCTCTCCTCCGGGTTATGTCGGTTATGAAGAGGGCGGCGCTTTGACCGAAGCTGTCCGCCGCCGTCCGTATCAGGTTATCTTGTTTGACGAGGTTGAAAAGGCGCATCCCGACATTTTTAACGTATTGCTTCAGGTGTTGGATGACGGCCGCCTGACCGACGGGCAGGGACGCACGGTAGATTTCAAGAACACGATTATCATCATGACTTCCAATCTTGGTTCGGAGATTCTTTCCAACGCCACCGGCGCCGATGATCCGAAAAAGGTTCGCGAAAAAGTGATGGATATCGTCAAGGCTTCGTTCCGTCCCGAGTTTATCAACCGGATAGACGAGATTACGATTTTCCACAAGCTGGACAAGACCAATATCCGCGATATTGCCAGACTCCAGATTGAAAATATCGAAAAACGTCTGTCTGACCGCAAAATCAAGCTCAACGTCAATGATGCCGCCTTTGTCTGGATTGTTAACAACGGTTATGACGCAATTTACGGTGCAAGACCTTTAAAACGGTTGCTAAAAACGCAAATTGAGAATAAATTGGCATTAAAGATTTTAAATGGCGACATCGGCGAAGGAGATACGGCTGATATCATCGTAGCCAATGGTGCGCTGGATATTGTGAAAAAGAAAAAGTGATAAGAAGTAAAGACAATGGATGATTTTTATGATGAAGCCTTAAACGTGGCTAAAACTTATGATGTAAATACCAAACCCGACAGTCTGGTATTGTACAGCGTCAGTTTTCTTCCTACCAAGGAAAACAAAATCAATGCCTTTGAGTTTGTGAAAAACCATCCGGGATATGTTATGCTTGACCATACTCCCTGCGGTATCAAAATGATCAATATGGGGCTTGAAGACGGTCGCACCGACTTAAGCGCCGATGAGGTGGCCTATTTGTGGAAAGTGGCGTCCAAGCGCCTGTTGGAGGCCGCCAGCGGCAACATCACGGCTTTTGTTAAAAATGCCGATGAGCGCAGCGTGTTCAGAAGCATGGAATTGCCGACCATTTTGGCCAACCCGCAGATAAAAACCATCAACGGTCAGGACAAGCATAAGTTTGCCAAAGAGAACTTCTGAAAATATAATAACAGACATCCTCCCATTAAAATGGGAGGATGGATGCCCATGACAAAGATGCGGTAAAGAAGTATAGAAACCATATAAGGTCAACATAAAGTTTCAAGTTACCGACCAAAATAATCGACCGCACGTTTGTCGAACTTTTGGCTGAGAAGTACAAAAAAACCCGGAGATTTCCGGGTTTTTATTTTCTAATCTTCTGTGATTATGCTTTCTATTTTGGCCTGAACCGCCTCTTTATCATAGCTGACGGGTTTGTTGTCCGTGCCGCCTTTGTCCAGTTTCTCTTTTACCGCCTCCGCGTCAAGTTCGTTGGAGCGGTCTTTCATGGTCAGAGCGTGCTGCCATTGAAATTTTGCCTCGTTTTTGCGTCCGTTCATCCAATAGGCGTCACCCAGATGGTCAGAAATCAGGGCGTTGGCCGGTTCTATTTCAGCGGCTTTTTCCAAATAAGTGACGGCCTGATCATACATTCCCATACGATAAAAAGCCCAGCCCAGACTGTCATTAATGTTTCCGTCATGCGGCGCCTGATTATATGCCTCAACAATCATTCCGAAAGCCTGGTCAATATTTTTGCCTTCTTTCAGCCAGCTGTATCCCAGATAGTTGAGAACCATATAATGATTTTGACTCAAATCCAGAGCTCTCAAAAAGGCCTTTTCGGCTTTGTCCCATTCGTCATTTTGCTCATAGGATATGCCCATGGCATAAAAAAGTACCCAATGCTGGTTTTCAACCCGAGGCAGGCTTTTTATCGCGTCCTTATAATAGGAAATGGCTTCCTTTTGTTTGCCGCTGACACGCAAAACGTCTCCCAGATCCAGATACAGTTGATAGTTTCCCTTGTCCAGCGTCAGCGCTTTCATCAGCAGTTCGGCGCCTTTGTAATCTTCCATCAGAACCAGATTATTGGCTTTTTTCAGCTGTGCCGTATTATAAGCTTCGGAATCTTCGCCGATGCGGTCATAAACTTTGTTGGCTTCAAGATACATTTCCCGAGTTTCGAGAATGTCGGCCAGCAGCAGCATCGCCAGATCATAGTTCGGATTTTCATAAATGGACAGACTGATGAACATATGTGCCAAATCTATCCCCGCCGAGCCTTGCCGTAGGGTGGCCGCAATGTTGAACAGGGCTTCCGAGACGCCGATATTGGCACTGCTGATAATTTTCGGTGTTTCTTCGGGATCGGCGTCTTTGATTTTGTTTTTAAGCTGTTCCATCATGTCTGCCAGCACCCGCTCGTCGCTGTATTTGTTGACAAGAGCCAGAGCCTTGTCTTTTTGGCCGGAGCGAATATAAAAGTTGGTAATCACCTGCAGAGCCCGGAAAGACATTTCCAGACTTTCTTCATTGACAATAACTTCATAATATTTCTGCGCGGCGCTGTTGTCGCCGAAATAATCGTTCAGCATTCCCATGTGGAAATTATACAAAGCGCGGAAACTTGGTTCCTTTCCGATGGGCTCCATTGCCTTAAGCGCTTTTCCCTTCTCGTTCATTCCGGCATAGGACCAGGCCGAAATCAGCGGGGTGATAAATTCTTTGTAAATCGTGCCGTCAATTCCGCTGATGATTTTGTTCGCTTCTTCATATTGGCCTTTTTTGATTTTATCTGCGGCAATAATGATGTGAATGAAATTGTTTTTATCGCCGTTTTTCAAAGACAGTTCGGCATATTGCGCGGCTTCGGCCACCCGTCCTTTGGAAGTGAGGATCAGATAAACGCGGCTGATGAGCTCCGGATTGTCGGGATCAACTTTCAGAGCCTGAATATAATAGTCGGCTGCGGCATTAAAGTCTTTACGCAAATGAGCGACTCTTCCGGCCATATAGGCGCCGTAAGATTTTTTGACCTTCTGATCCATATACGGATTGGTAAAGGAATACACGGTCGGTGCGGAGGGTTCGTTTTTCCTGTTGACGCAGGAATTAAACATGAACACTGCTGCCGCCAAAGCGACGATATATTCCAATTTCGACATAGTTATCCTATCCTCTTAAAAAACTACACTTATTCTATATAAGTTTTAAAATCATACAATAAAATTTTAGAATTATCTTACAATAAATGTGTAAATATTCGTTAAGTTCAATATTCGTGTCTATTCTTTATAAAATTGCTTGGCATTTGTGCCGAGATGGTATAATTTAGCGGATATGAACAGCGAAATGGATGTAAAAGAACTGATAGAATGGTATATTGCCGCCGGGGTTGAAGAAACCGCCGGCGATCATCCGTTCGCTTTTGATAAGAAAGAACCGTCTCTGCCTCGGATGCAGACCGATTCTCCGCTCCGCAGAGCCGAACCTCAGGTTGTGTCCCCGCGTCAGGCGACACACGCTCTAGCTCAGGCTACGGTCGATGCCAGACAGAATGCCCGGGAGCTTTGCGGCAAAATTGACAATCTGGAAGACTTGCGTCGGCTGGTGGAAGAGTTTGACGGTTGTGCGCTCAAGCTGACGGCTTCGCATACGGTGTTCGGCGATGGCTGTCCGACGGCGCGCGTCGTATTGATCGGCGAAGCTCCGGGAGCGGACGAAGACCGCATCGGACGTCCGTTCGTCGGCCGCAGCGGTCAATTGCTGGACAAAATGCTGGCCGCCGTGGGGCTGGACCGTAGCGTCTGTTACATTACCAACGTTTTGCCGTGGCGTCCGCCGGGAAATCGCACGCCGACCGATGCGGAGATAGCCGTCTGCCTGCCGTTTTTAAAAAGGCAGATTGACATCATTAAGCCCGATTATCTGTTCATTTTGGGCGGCAGCGCGGCCAATGCTCTTTTGGAACAGCAGGAGTCAATCTCGCGTCTGCGCGGTCGCTGGCTGGATTATAAAACCTCGGACGGAAAAACGGTGCAGGTTCTGGCCAGTTTCCATCCCGCTTATCTTCTGCGCAACCCCGGACAAAAGGCCAAAGTCTGGGTCGATTTGCTGCGTCTGACGCGCAAAATGTCGGAAGGCGAATAAAAATATCCCATAAATTATCACTTTTTTTATTATTTGTTGGCAAAATAGATTCACAGAGATTATTATGTTGGACAGAGAGATGTTCAACGCTTTATTTTAAGGAATATAAAATGAACTTCAGAAAAAATTTTGTTTTCGGTTTTATCGGTGCTCTGGCTCTGACGGCGGCGTTTGATGTCCGCGCCGCTTCTCAGGAAGTTATTTATAAAATTCATGATATTCATCCGCTCAAAGACGATACGGAAATCACCGCCTGCGAATTCAGCCTGACGTTGTTTAACCGTTCCGACCTGACGGTAAATAACCTTTCTTTGGACATCGGCTGGAAAGATGATGTCATCGAAAACAAAATTAAGGAAGAAAAGGCAGAGAAAGTCGTGGATCGCAAGAGCGGTGTCCGCGGATATACCGGCCAATCTCAGACCGAAAAATTCACCTCCAAAATGGTGTCGACCAATGTCTCGGTGCCGCCGTTGCAGCCGGGTAAGCAAATCAGCGTCAGAAGCAAAATCAATACTGATCGCTGCTTCTTGATGATGCAGACACCGGAGCTGATCGTCCGCAAATGTTCCATGGGCGGCAGCGGTGACGGCGACAAGACCGCGGGTGTATGCAATGATTTGTTCAAATACGTTTCTCCGGTCGATGGCGAATATTATACCGAGTTTAAGGAAATTTCCTATGAAGAGGAAAAAGCTCAGGAAATACAGCAAAATATAGAGGAGAAAAAAGAACTGGATCAGCTGTACGGCAATGCCGTTTCGTCTGTCAGACGAATTTCCGAAACGCTGAACTCCATGCAATAATAAGGAAAACAGGGGCGGAAAATGTCAAGAAGCTTTTCAACGGCAATTTGGGTTTCGGTGCTGGGCGTGGCGTCGTTTGATGCCGGTGCCCAGATGCTCGCGCCGGCGGCGTCAGACGGCGCTGCGGCGGTTTATGAAAAAGTCCGGTCTGATGCGCCGCAGAAGGCGGCGGATAAAAACGCCGCAACGACGGAAAATGCCGCGACCAAACAGCGCCTTTCTCCCGAAGCTCAGGCCGCCGCCGTTGCCGCTTCAAAAAAAACGCAGACGCTGCAAGAGCTGGACGCCAAAATTGTCAACGGTTCCATTCAGATGAATCGGCCGGCTCTGCGTCCGACGGTAGACGGTTCCGAACGGGGAGACGCGGGGCTGATCCGGGTTTTGAAGAAAGGCGAGAAGAGAAATCCGAATGAGGACGACCGTTTCATCTTTTTATATTACAGCAATTTTCGCATGACCAAAAACTATTCGACCGGCACCGGCTGCAATGTTCGTTTTACGCTTTTGAGCAATTTGGACCGCCGGTTGAACAATCTCAGCGTTAAGCTTGTCTGGCCCGATTTGACCACCAGCATCAGTTTCAACGATGTCGAACCCAATATCAATACCTATTTCGACTATGCGCTGTTTGGCAAGGGCTGCTATAATATGGACAAGATTCCCAATATTGTCGTCAACCGCTGCCGGGTTAAAGGAATGACTCAGGAAGAATGTTCCCGGCGGATTCGCTGGTTGAGCCACAGCAAAAAATAAAAAATGAAAAATTTTCGGATGTTTATAAAATCGGTTTTAGGAGCCGCTTTTCTCTTGTCGGCAGTTTGGCTGCCGGAGGCGTCCGCCGCATCGGAAATCATCAATTCTCAGAGTTCGGATAAAATTTTGTCTTATCTGATGGTCAGCAGTTCTGACATCAAGCACTATAAAAAGATTTTCAGGGCTGTGAAAGCGGGCGATTTTGAGGCTGCCGACGAGGAAATTGAAGAGCTGGACAACGACATCCTGATGGGCAATGTCCTCGCTGAAAAATATTTGTCAGATTCCTACCGCAGCAGTTTTGAAGAGTTAAAAGCCTGGCTTAACCGCTACGCCGATCATCCTCAGGCCGCCAGAATTTATCGCTTGGCTTTGCGCAAAGGCAAGGCCTCCGATCTGACCTGTCCTTATGACGAAAACAAGCGTCAGGCCGGTTTCTATGCCTGGCTGGATACGGACTTAAGCAGACTCTCTCCCGCAGATAAAAAATTCGTTCAACAAAAAGTGTCTTTGTTCCGCAAGTCAATTAACCGCGGCAAAACAAAAGCTGCCCGTCTGGTGCTGGAGAACCCGCGTTTTAAGAAACTTGTGCCCAATCGTGATTTGGACGCGATGGCGGCAACGCTTTCCATGAAATATTTGCTGGATAATTATGACAAACTGGCTTTTGCTTGGGCTTCAAAGGCCTCCAAACGCAGCAATGACGCGACGGCATCCTGGGTAGCCGGACTTTCCGCCTGGCGTATGAAACAATATAAAACCGCTTCCGCTTATTTCTCCCGGCTGGCCAGAAGCGGCAACAGCGACGAATGGCTGGTTTCCGCCGGCGCATACTGGGCCTACCGTGCCAACGATATGCGAGGGCAGCGGAAAGAAGCTGCGCAGTGGCTGAAGATTGCTTCCCGCTATAAACGGACGTTTTACGGCATTTTGGCCAATTATCGTCTGGGAAATTCGCTGAACTACAACTGGACGGCATTGTCATATTTGAACGACTTCAGACAAGACGATTATATTGACGAGATAATGGCTTCCCCCGCCATTCGCCGGGCTTTGCTGCTGTTGTATGCCAAGCAGCCGGAACTGGCGGAAAAAGAATTGCGTCATGCTTATGAGGAAATGAACGACAAGCAGAAAGAAGTGACGCTGTTTATTGCCGACCAATATAAAATGCATGCCCTGTCGATTATGATTTCCAATCAGTTGAAAGACGAAGAGCGTGATATTGCCTATGATGCGATAGCCTATCCGATACCATCCTGGAAGCCGCGCGGCGGATGGAAAGTGGAAAAGGCGCTGATTTTGGCATTGACCCGTCAGGAATCCTCATTCAGTCCGCAGGCCAGAAGTGCCGCCGGCGCCTGCGGTTTGATGCAGCTCTTGCCCAATACGGCCTTTCACATCACCAAAGACCGGCGCTTGAAAAATAACATTACGCCGCTTTTGGATGCGGAATATAATATGGCGCTGGGGCAGCAATATGTAAATTATCTGCTTGAAAAACCGTTTGTCGACGGCAATCTGTTTTATATGATGACTGCCTACAACGCCGGTCCTGGCAATTTGGTCAAATGGCAGAAAAACACCCGTTACAACAATGATCCGCTATTGTTTATTGAAGTTATACCCGCACGCGAAACCAGAATTTATATTGAGCGCGTTATGGCCAATCTTTGGATTTATCAATCGCGTTTCGGACAGGAACTGAGCGGTATCAAGGCACTCGGAAAAGGACAATGGCCAATGCTCAAAGAAAAATAAAATTTTCTACATTCAAGTAAAAATTCATTTCTGTATAAATTTTTAATAAAAAAACATTCCCAAAAATTTTGGGAATGTTTTTTTATGTGTAAATTAAAACGGACAAGAAATAATAGTTCCACTGCCATTGTAACATATATAATTTCCGGAAATTCCTTTATTGAAAGTTGGTTTTGAGTCTTTATATAAACGTACTTCTCCATTGATAGTGACCGGAATATTAAATACTGCATTCGTTTTATTTCCGCCGCCATGAATGCCTAATGTCAATGATCCATTAATTGTTAATGGGCCTCCATTAATGGTAGCTCCTCCCGCATATGTCCATCCTGCCTCACAAACGGTTATACCTTCAGTAGGAATATTCGTTATATTATTATTTCCATACAAATTGATGGCTTTTTGAGTAGAACTTACGGTATATGTACCATTCATATTTTTATAAACACTATTTGCATCACATTTTGATGTAGAAAATGGACAATTTATAGCTGTATTGGAATCATTATAACATTTATAGTTTCCGGAAATACCCCCGTTAAAAATTGGCAGCGACTCCTTAATTAAATGAATATCACCGTTAACTGTAACAGGGACGTTAAATATAGCATCTGTTTTATTTCCGCCGCCATGGATACCAAAAACCAGAGAACCGTCAACATTAAGAGCACCGCCGCTGATTACGGCACTTTGCCAGTAACTCCATCCGGCATGACAGACATTAATACCGCCGCTAGGAATAATGGTAATATTATTAGCTCCGTGTAAGTCAATTGCTTTCTGGGATGAGCTTACGGTGTATGTACCATTCATATTTCGGTAAACACTAGAGGTATCACAATTTTCGGATGTTGTTCTGCATTTATAACAAGCAGTGCCAGCTTCCGTGTATTGCGGTTCAACAGTAGATTCGACACCGGTTTCACAAGATTTATAATACCCGTTAGGGCAGTTGTCATCAAGAGGTTGGCAACTGGTACCGTTGTTAGAAATTTTATATCCGCTCTGGCAGGCGGCGACTTTGCACAACTGGGTAGAGCAGTTTGAGTTGGCCGACAAACAATCCGGACATACGGCTTTTGATGTAGCGTTGGAAACGTTAAAGTTGTCGCAGTTAATCGTATAACCGCTGCAGTTGACGGAGCGGCAGTCTTTATAACAGGTCAATCCGCTTTCTGTTACTTTTGTACAAATATTATTGGTCGGAACCGACGATTTATAAGAACTGTTGATTGCCGTGCAAACCGCTGGAACACAAGTGTCACCGCTGATTTTCCAACCGTTGTCGCAGCTGTTTAGCTTATAAAGGGAGGTGCTGGTCGGACAAGTGCTGCATTTTCCGTGTGTCGGGCATTTTTTCAGCGTATAGGTTTTGCAGGCGTCACCCTTGTTGTAGCCTCCGTTTGTCCCCAGGCTACTGAAGTTGTGTCCGGAGAAACCGAGATCATCTTTAGTATCCGGCAGAAAGGTAGCTTTAGCCAGCTGATATGAATTGTCAGGCCTTAATTCTAAAGAGTGTAATGACGGAGTAGGGGAGAGGCTGCCTATGTCAGGATTAGCCAAAGCGTCGGCCGCAGCATTTAAAATAATAAATGATGCCGATAGATAAAGCATTTTGTTAAACGTAGACATAATACACCTCATAGATAATTAGAATTAAAGCCTAAAGTTATCATGAAGTAAATCCCACAAGAATACAATACAAAATCAACCGTACAACGGAATTTTTCACAAAATGTAAAACAAAATATAAAATATTATCTTGTTATTTTTATGAGATTTGTCGGTCTTTTGTCGGCAAAAGATGCTTTATAAGCTGAAATTTTTGTCGTCCAGTCCCAGATATGCGGAAAAAATGGCGGAAGTTTTAAATGATACGGCCGGAAGGATGAAGCCGTAATCTTCGGGTAAAGCATCGGTATCTTTGCTTGACGTTGTCGGTGCTTCAGTCGGAATATCTTCCAAAAACATGGCGGCCGCAAATTTTTTCACTTCCTGAGAGCCGGTATATTCAACTTCCAGATCCGGCATCATATCCTGTGCCCGAACGGATGCGGCAGCAATTATAAATGAAAAAACGGTCAATACGGCCAATCGGACATTCATTTTAACATCTCCTCTTCATACCGGCTAACTTATGCGGCAGAAAAGTTAAAATTTTAATAAAACCGACAGAGGAAAAATAAAAAAAAGGAGCGTAAAGCTCCTTTTTTTTATTTCTTGGCAATTTTTGTATCCGACTTGGCCGCAAACATTTTGCTGTAAGACCCCTTGATGTCTGCCACCATTTTCTTAAAGTTCTTCAGTTCTTTTCCGGCCAGATTGTTTCCGGTGGAAGCTTTTATCTTGGTCGGGTTGACGCGTTTGCCGTTTTGAACCACTTCATAGTGCAGGTGCGGACCGGTAGATCTTCCGGTGCTGCCGACATAGCCGATAACCTGTCCCTGTTTGACTCTGGTTCCGGGACGAATACCTTTGGCAATCTTCCACATATGTCCGTAAGCGGTGGAATATTCGGAGTTATGACGAATTTTCACATAGTTTCCGTAACTGCCGTTATATTTGGCAACCTGAACCACACCGTCGCCGCCGGCAAAAATCTTGGTACCCTGCGGTGCCGCGTAATCAACGCCCCAGTGAACAATCCAGCGTTTCAGGATCGGGTGTTTTCTTTTGCCGAACGGCGATGATATGCGCGCGTTCTGAAATGCCAGCGGCTTGCGGTGCAGCGTTTTCTTCATGGCATAACCTTTGTCGGTATAGTAATCGACGTTGCCTTTGCTGTCTTTGAAACGGTAGAGCGAAACTTTATCATTGCGCAAAATCAGTCCGGCGTATAAAATGTCTCCGTAAGAGGCGATTTTGCCTTCTTTGGTAATGTTGTTTTCAAAAATCACTTCAAACTTGTCGCCTTTGCGCACGTCTCGTCTGAAATCTACCGAATAAGAGAAAATTTTGATAAATTCGCTGACGATTTTATTGGGAACGCCTTGTTTGTTCATCGATTGGGACAAAGAACCGCTGATGGCTCCCGTTGCACTGTTTACTTCGGCAATAAGCTCTTCTTTTTCGCCTCGGGCGGCATATTTTCCATTTTCGTCCTTTTCGAGAATGAAGCGCTCGATGTTGTTGGCCTGAAGAATGATGCTGTCAATGGAAATGATTTTTTTCAGTTTGTTGTCATAAGTTCCCCGCAGGAGAAACTTTTGACCGATGCGGATTTTTGCCGGATCGTAAATTTTTTTGAAAGCGGTGTAGATTTCATGTGCGTCTTCGTAGGAAATGCCTTCCGCGGTCAGCATAGAGATGAAAGTGTCGCCTTTCTCAACCGTCAGCATTTTTTCTATCTCTTTTTCGCGCTGATAGCTGCTAACCATGTCGAAAAGCGATTTTATGTTTAATATCCGCTCGGTCGGATAAAGGGTTTCCGGCTCGTCAAAACCTTCGCTTATGGTGTTTTCCAACAGGAGATAGTCCGTTCGGTCTGTTGTTGAAACCGAGGCGTTAACATCATTATTGTTAGACAAAGACAAGACAAAGGCAAAAACGATTGCAACGGCGTATCCCATCGTAATGACGCGATGTTTATGCCGCGGCTTTATCTTGTTTATAAACTGGGTTAAAGAAACCATATAATCCACACTTGTTTATGATTAAAAAAAATGTTGAAACTTAATTCAACGCACCAAATATAAAAGCATTTTATTGAAATTTCAAAACAAAAATAACCTTTAATGTGCATAACTGCAAATGTATGTTTCATATATTATCATCGGGATATTAATTTTTTTATAATTTTTGAAAAAAGTGCTTGCTTTTATTTTTTTTGTTATGTATAAGGATATCCGAAAACACCGTGGGGGTGTAGCTCAGTTGGTTAGAGCGCCTGCCTGTCACGCAGGAGGTCGCGAGTTCGAGCCTCGTCACTCCCGCCATTAAAAAAGCCTGGATTTATTCCGGGCTTTTTTAATGCGTTGGAGTTTCGCGCTCGAATGAAGCGGCCTCGGTTGCGAGCAAACCGAATAAAAAGCTGACTGAATGTCAGGTTTTTAGAGTGTTTGAAAAGAATTTGTTAAGCGGCGAGGAGCGAGAGCGTAAAGAGCCGCTGTTATAAATTCTTTGTCCGAAGCGCAGTTATTGAGCTTATGAGAATAAGCGAAATTTACGCAGCAAGAGGAGCCTCGTCACTTGTATATTTATTGTCCTCCTAGAGCGGACTTTTTTAATGGCTTGGCGTTTTGCGCTCAAAGGAGCGAAGCAGGTTTGAAACTTCTCTTCATTTATGATAAAAAAACATCTTGACTTAGAGTTAACTCTATATATTAAACTGAAAAAAATAAAAATTCGGGAGCAGAGAAAATGAAAAGTCAGGAAAAAATTTTTTATTACAGTTCATTAAAGCTGGGCGTTTGGTTTGCCGTAAATGCTGCGGCGCTGATTACGGTGGTTTTTGCTTTCTTAAGCTGCTGGTGCCTTTATTACTGGTGGGAAGCCTGGATGGTGCTGGCATTGGTCGGCATTTCTTTTGTCGCTTCAGCCTGGGTTTATTTTTTTCCGCAGCCGCTGGCCGTCATAACCCGGCAGTCGATAAAGATTGACCGCAGTGTGCCTCTGTTGTGGAAGGACGTCTCCTTTGCCGAAGAAAAGAATGTCCGCTGCTGTCTGCGTCGGAAACGCATTATCGTTTTGCATCTCCGGGATGGGGTTGATTATCCGTTGAATTTTATGCAGAAACTCTGCCGTAACAGCTGTTTTACGGCCTTTTCAATTCCTCTTTATGCCATGAGTGCGGAAGACGGGGCGGAAATCAAAAGGCAGATTGCGGATTATGCCGAGTATCGCGGATAAAAATACCGGTTTTGAAAGGGCGGAAATATTTCAAACAAACGGCCGGAAACTGAAATATTATATGTGACATTTTCTGCTAAATGTAATATATAAGGTCTGATACGACAATTAACGGCGGAAAAAATGCACGATATTTGGAATCCCTGGCACGGCTGCGTCAAGAAAAGCGAAGGCTGTCAAAATTGCTATATGTATTTCCTTGACCGGCAGCGCAATACTGACGGGCAGAAAATTTATAAGGTAAAAAACAATTTTGACTATCCGTTGCACAAAGACAAAAACGGAGCTTATAAAGTTCGGAGCGGAGAACAGATTCGCGTCTGCATGACGTCGGATTTTTTTCTTGAAGAAGCCGATGCCTGGCGCTCCGAAGCCTGGAAAATAATAAAACAACGGCCGGACGTGGTTTTCTTCCTGCTGACCAAAAGACCTGAACGGGCGGCGTTTTGTCTGCCGCCGGACTGGGGTGACGGCTGGGAAAATGTTTTTTTCAATGTCACCTGCGAAAATCAGGTTCGGGCCGACGAGCGGATTCCTCTCTTGTTTGAATTGCCGTTTAAGCACAAAGGCATTATGGTCGCGCCGTTTATTGGGAAAGTCAGCATTAAAGATTATTTGCCTGAGGGACAAATAGAGCAGGTAATTGCCGGCGGAGAAAATTATGACGGTTCGCGGCCGCTTGAATATGAGTGGGTTAAAGGGTTATATAATGAATGTGTGGCTGCAGACGTAACTTTTTGTTTTATTGAAACTGGAACCAATTTCGTCAAGGACGGCAAAACCTATCATCTGCCGGACAAAGGCCTGCAAAGCCGGATGGCTTTTCGCTCGGGGCTGCAGTTTGTCGGCCGGCCGCAAAACTTCAAACTGCGGCAGCCGCAGCCGGGGCTGTTCGACGAGGCGGTGCCGCCGTATCAAAAATTTTGGCGGGAAAAATGTGCCGTTTGCGGCAGCAAAATCATTTGCAACGGCTGTTCGAACTGCGGCCGCTGTGACGGGTGAAACTCAAAGCTCGACGGGAAAACAGGAAAAGGAGGCTTTTATGAGCAGTGAGGAAAAGGAAAGAAGCTGGCCGGTGCGAATGCTGCTGGCTTTTGTCAGGTCGCCGGTGCAGATTGCCCTCGGTCTGGGGATGATATATTTCGCTTTTATGGCTTTTGTCGTCGGACAAGATTCCGGACAATACAAATTGCTGTTGCTGGCTGCCGCCGCCTTTTGGGTTGTGTGGGTTTTGGCCAAAAACATGCTTAAGCTGCTTCTTGGTCTGTTGATTGCCGCTGCGGTTTTCTATGCTTATTACCGACTGAAGATGTAATTTGTTTGCCGGTTCATATTTAGCTGGATTTTTAGGCAAAACTTGATTATCCTAAAATCAAACCCTATGTGAGGAGACAAAAGATGCCGCAGTTGACCAAACAGTTTGCCATTATTGAAAAGCTGAAGTCTCTGGTTAAGAAAAGCACCCGGCCTTTCCGCCGTCGCGGCGAAAATATGGCCATCAGCGAAGACATAGCCCGCAAGATTCAAAAAAATTCCTATGATCAGAGCCATGCCAAGGTTAAAGATGCCGTTACGCCGCCTTATAAATCGATTGCCGAACAGCTGCAGGTTGAAGACGAGCAGATTTTCCGCGGCGCCATTTTTAATCTGGCCAATATCGCGTTGACTACGGAAAAATATGCGCGGGAAATCATTGTCGTTATGGAAAAGGCTCTGGAGCAGGAGCAGCGCACGCCTGACCAGCAGGAATATATCAAAAACAGAATTGCTGCGGTTAAAGCCGCGCACGGCTACAAATAAAATATGGTTGTAAATCTCAAATAAAAAACCCCGGATTTGTTCCGGGGTTTTTTGCGAACGACAAAAGCCTATTCGGCTTTGGATGCCGCGATTTCC
>CALXRQ010000023.1 GCA_944390895.1 uncultured Alphaproteobacteria bacterium | reverse complement strand
TAGGTTTTAATCCTTTCTGGCAAATTCTTTTAAGGACAGGCGGATCAGTTCCGACACGTCCGCTTCGGGATGTTCAATCAGCACTTTATTAACAATCCGGTAGGCTTCCAGACGCTGATATCCGAGGTTGACCAGCGCCGAAAGCGCGTCTTCCATCGCTCCCGGATCTTCGGCCCGGGCCGTCAGACCGTCTTCATAGTTTTCGGTTTCTTCATTTGCATCCATATCCAGCTCCTTTGCTAACTCTGCCGTAGTGGCCGCGGCGGCAACCGGAATCGTCACGATCTTGTCTTTCAGCTCGGTAACAATACGCGCCGCCAGTTTGGGACCGACGCCGTTTGCCCGCGTAAACGAAGCTTTGTCCTGAGCCGAAACGGCCTGTGCCAGCTGATTGGGTGACAATGCCGACAAAATGCTGAGGCAGACCTTGGCTCCCACGCCCTGCACTTTTGTCAGCGTCAGAAACCATTCTTTCTCCAGCGCGCTGAAAAAACCATACAGGGAAATGCTGTCTTCGCGGACCACCGTCTCCGTTAATATACTCGCAGCTTCGCCAATCTTCAAGCGGGCCAGCGTTTTGGCCGAAGCAAATACCAGATACCCCACGCCGTTAACGTCAATAATGCAATAGTCTTCTCCGATGGTGTCGGTTATTCCGCGCAGTTTTGCAATCATTTTCCTGTTCCTTGACTTTCAATATCAACATCCTAAACAAAAAGCCCCCGCAAAACAAGGGCTTTTTTTTCATTAAGAACAAAAAAAGAACAAGCAGACTAGTTATTGTCCTGTTCCGCCTCATATCTTTCTAAAAATTCAATCCATGCCGGACAATCATGTTCGCGAAAAAACTCCCGTAAAAAGTCAACCATAAAACGATGGCGAATGTCAGCCTCCCGGCGGCCGGCTTCCGTAAACATCATACTTCTGAGCTTCAGCATTTTTTCAAAAAAATGATTGATAAAATTATCCGAACGGCGATTGGGCTTTTTGTACTCTTCCGCACTCAGATTCAGCTGCGGCCATATATTTTCATCAAATATCTGATTGCTTCCGGAATGGCATTTTTCCAAAGCGTAGGCCAGACAGCGAACCAGCCCCGCGGCACCCGTCGCTTCCAGCATATCGGCATCCGAAACAATTCTTCCTTCCAAAGTCTGCGGACGAATTCCCTTTAACGACTTGCTGTATCCCATTGTGCGGATAATTTCGCATACCGCCGCCGCAACGCTCTCCTCGACACCGTTCTGAGCCATAATGCGCCGGGCATTGGTTAGATTTTTTGCCGATTCTTCGCCAAAAAGCTTATAATCGTCGGCATCATGCAGCAAAGCGGCCAGCGCCGTAATCTGTCGATCGGCCTTTTCGCTTTCGGCCAGCTTCATCGCAATTCCATAAACCCGTTCCACATGATCATATCCGTGCCCGCTCTTATCCTGAGCCAGCAGCTGCCTTACATCCGTTTTAATTTTTTCCAACATTTCTCTCACTTTATTACCTGCAAAATCTGCTATAAAAACCCATAGAGTATCATAAAGCCTCGATATATGAGGCAGATGATAAGAACAAAATATCTGAAAATTCTGTATCAGATGCCCATAGAACGAGACTTTCTGTAGTTATAATGGGTTATCGCCATAGCCAATGCGTCTGATGAGTCGTTGTTTTTGGGCTTGCAGCCGGGAAGCAGAACTTTGACCATGGTTTCAACCTGATTTTTTTCGGCGCGGCCGACCCCGACCAGAGCCTTTTTCACTTTGGTCGGCTCATATTCGGTAACGGGAATGTTATAAAGCCCCGGCGCCAGAATAACCACGCCGCGCGCCATTCCCAGCTTGATGGTTGAAGCGGGGTTTTCATTCAGAAAAACCTGTTCGATTGCCGCTTCATCGGGTTTATAGGTCTCAATCACTTCGTTTAACGTCCGGTGAATAAGCGCCAGACGATCGGCAATCGGCAACTTGGAATCAGTCTTGATAAAACCGTCCGCCACATAACGTAAACGATTGTCCTTAACCTCAATAACTCCCCAGCCGGTAGACGACAAGCTCGGATCCAAACCCAAAATACGCATTTTGCATCCCTTACAAAAAAGCGGGGCTCAAAGCCCCGTTTTATTTATTCCGCTTCCAAAGCCTTCATCACTTCTTCCGAAAACTCGGCGTTATGATACACTTTCTGAACATCATCATCGTCATCAAGAGCATCAATAAAGTCAAGCAGCTTTTGCGCCGTTTCCAAATCCGTGATATCGGTCTTGACGTTGGCTTTCCAGTCCAGACGCGATGCAGACGGCGTACCGAACTGTTTTTCCAGTGCATCCGTAACCGCAGCCAGGTCATCCGGCAGCGTTTCGATTTCATGATGCTCATCATCGCTGACAACGTCATTGGCACCGGCATTCAGCGCCTCTTCAAACATCTTGTCGGCATCGGCGGCAGACAGCGGATACTGAATAAAGCCGATACGTTCAAAATTAAAGGCGACCGAACCGCTCTCGCCCATAACGCCGCCGCGTTTTCCGAAAATGGTACGGATGTTTCCGGCCGTACGGTTTTTGTTATCGGTCATTGCCTCAACAATAATCGCTACCTTGCCCGGTCCGAAACCTTCATAGCGGGCGCTTACATAATCGGCTCCGCCGGCCGTTTGGCTGGCTTTGGCAATAGCGCGCTCAATATTATCTTTCGGCATACTCTCCGCGCGGGCCGCCTGAATGGCCAGACGCAGACGCGGGTTCTTGTCAGGTTCCGGCAGACCGCTCTTGGCGGCAATTGTAATATCACGAGCCAGTTTGGCAAAAACTTTTGCCTTCTTGGCGTCCTGTGCACCTTTACGGTACATAATATTTTTAAACTGGGAGTGTCCAGACATCTTTTTAACTCCTTAAAAACTCTTAATTTTCAGGCCGACAGCCTGCAACTCGCTGCGTTTATACAACAAAGCGCTTGTTTTCGCAACAAAAATCTTACTATTTCTGCAACACCTGCCGAAAAACGTCGGCGCCGTTCTCTCAGGCGTCTAATCGCTGCCGAGGACCATATAATCCACACGCTGGCTGTCCGCGGCCAGAACTCTGATTTTCACACCGTTGATATTCAGCAGTCCCGGCTTGTTGGGAAAGTCATATTCGCGAAAACCGCCGGACTTGGCCGAGGCATAGTCATAATATACAAACCACAGGCGATCCAGACGCAAACCGTCATATTTAATGTCAAAACCCTTGGTCGGTTTGCTTTGTTCGGTAAGCGTCGTAAACACCGGCTCAAACCTGAAATCAGGATTGGACGGCACATAACTCTGTTCCATCAAAATCAAACGCCCGTCCTTAACCAGACCGACCTTGTCATAAATCTTTCCGGTCGCGGAATTGACCAGCAGCACAAAATTTTCCAGTTCGTTAGTCACCAGCAGACTGTATTTCTCGCCGTCAATATGAACATAACCGAGAATTTCCTTGGTCTCGTTGTTCTTAACCACAAACGGCGCCGACACGTTGCTCAAAACAAGGTTGCCGACCGCCCGCAGCTTCTCGGTCACAAAATAGGTCCGGGTAAAAGTCTTGTCGCTCAAAACCGAATATCCCTTAAACGCGGTCTGAATTTCATTCGTCTTGTAGCTTTTTTCGTTTACGGCCTGCGTCTTTACCAGTTTCGGAGCATTGTCCTTAAAATCAATGGCAATGGAAGAAAAGCTTTCCACCCATTTGCGGCGCGCGTCCCACACGTTGACCGGACCGGAATAAGCACAAGAGGCAATATAAATCAAACTGCATAAAACAAGGGTCTTTTTCATAAAATTTCTCGCTAAAATTTTAATGTTTTAATAATTAATATAATATAAATTACACTAAGTAAATAAATGATTATGAATTATAGGAAAAATAATGAACGACACCTCTGACGACTGGCAGTCGCAAAAAGCCGGCAGCTGCTGGCAGCTGACTTTTGCCCCGATGACGGAATACCCGGAACCCCTGGCATCTTTTTTGGAAGAATACTTCGGCGTTGTTTCCTGCAATTACAACGATGACGGCACCGAACAATACGTCGCCTACCAAAACAACCGTTTTGACGAACAAGACTTTGTCAACGCCGCCCGCAGCAGGGGCATCGGCCTGCCCGCTTACGACAAAGAGTTCCTTGAAAGCCAAAACTGGCTGAAAGACTATGTCATCGAATTTCCGCCGGTTGAAGTCGAAGACTTTTTCATTTACGGCGTGCATGAAAAGGAAACGCCGCAGACCGACAAACTCGCGCTCCGCATTTACGCCGCCACCGCTTTCGGCTCCAGCCACCCGACCACGCAAAGCTGCCTGCGGGCCATCAGCTGGCTGAACAAAAAAAATGTCCCGCATCAAAAAATCCTCGATGTCGGCACCGGTTCCGGCATTCTGTCCCTGGCCGCGGCCAAATTGTGGAACGACTGCAAAATCACCGCCGTCGACATTGATGAAGAAGCCGTCTGGGTCACCAGACAAAATGCCTTGGACAACCGGCTTCAGGATCATTTCACAATTGAAGTCAGCAACGGATACGATTCTGAAATCGTACGCGCTCATGCGCCTTACGACCTTATCTTTGCCAACATTCTGGCCAGACCTTTAATCGAAATGGCGCCGGACTTATATCAAAGCCTCAAACCGGGCGGACACTGCGTCTTGTCGGGTTTTGTTGACGATCAGGTCGACTGGGTGGTCGGCGCCCACCAAAAACAGGGACTGAAACTCTTAAAAATGTTTGAATTTGAAAACTGGCGCGCCGCCGTTATGGAGAAATAAAATGACATTGGCCGAATTCCAAACCTGGCTCAAAAAACATAAAATCGACGCTTATTATCTTACCCGCAACAATATGTTTCTGGATGAAGACATTCTGCCAGAAGAAAACAAGATTATGGCGCTGACCGGTTTCAGCGGTTCCGCCGGCAATCTGATAATTACGCCGGAAAAAGCCTTTCTGTTTGTTGACGGCCGATATCAGCTTCAGGCCGGACTGGAAACCGATTCCGAAACAGTCGAAATATTGTGCACCGTCGCAGCGTCGCCGCATTCCTGGCTGCGACAGAACTTTTCAAATAACAGGCACCGCATCATGTATGACCCCTGGTGTCTGGCAGCGGAAGAACTGGAACGACTTGTCCGAGACCTCCCGGGAACCAAATTTATCGCCGACGACAAACAACTGCCGGGGCCGCGCCTTTCGGAAAAAAGCGCTCACGTTTTTGAAATCGGCGAACAATATGCCGGTGTCAGCAGGGAAGAAAAAATTTCCGGTCTGTTGCAAACGATGGCCGCCCATAATCTGGACGCCTATCTGATTACCTCCGCCAGCGAAGTATCCTGGCTGCTGAATCTGCGCTCCGACGCGCTGCCGGATTCTCCGGTCGTAAGAGCCTACGCCCTAATCAAAAAAGACGGTTCCGCCGTTCTGTTCGGAGAACACCTGGACTATTCCGGCATCCGCTCTTTCGCCGAGCTCGGCAAAGCCCTGAAAAAAATCAGAAAGGGCCGACTGGGCGTTTCATACCGCCGGATGCCGCAGATTATCCGCGAACTTCGCGGCCCGGATATCTGTCTGACGCCCGACGCTTTGGAAAAAGACAAAGCGGTCAAAAATCCGGTCGAAATTCAGGGCTTTAAAAAAGCGCACCAAAGGGACGCCGTCGCCATGATAGAATTTCTGTTCTGGCTTGAAAACAATTGGCAGGGCAAAACCGAGCTTGATATCGTCGAAAAAATAGATTCTTTGCGAAGAAAACAGGATTTGTACTATGCCAAAAGTTTCGACACCATTGCCGGCACCGGCTCCAAC
This sequence comes from uncultured Alphaproteobacteria bacterium, assembly GCA_944390895.1. Taxonomy (GTDB): domain Bacteria; phylum Pseudomonadota; class Alphaproteobacteria; order RF32; family CAG-239; genus CAJLXD01. The sequence continues at coordinate 24,150 of CALXRQ010000023.1, read as the reverse complement.
GGCGCCGTCATTCATTATCATCCGACGGTCAAAACCAATAAAACGCTTGAAAAGAATTCGGTTTTGCTGCTGGACAGCGGCGCTCATTATTTTGACGGCACCACCGACATCACCCGAACCATAGCTTTGGGCACCCCGACGCCGGACATCATCAACGACAACACCATGGTTCTCAAGGCACATATTGAACTGGCCTCGACTCTCTTTCCGACCGGAACGCCGGGCAGAGCTTTAGACCCGATCTGCCGCCGGGAACTGTGGAACGAAGGCAAAAACTACGCTCACGGCACCGGACACGGCGTCGGTTTTATGCTGAACGTCCACGAAGGTCCGCAAAACATTTCCGCCGCCGGTTCGTCTTATGGATTTCTTCCCGGTATGGTTACCTCTATTGAGCCGGGATACTACAAGGAAAACGCCTACGGCATCCGCATTGAAAACCTCTATTACGTTACGGAAGCCGCTGACAAAAATTTGGAAAACCCGATGCTTAAATTTGAAGTTTTAACCTTAGTGCCTATTGATAAACGCCTGATTAACAAATATCTCTTAAGCGAAGGGGAAATTAAATGGCTTAACGACTATCACCAAAAAGTCTTAACCGCAATCGGCCCGTTGCTGGACAACGGCCCTGCGGAATGGCTTCGGGAGGCCTGTTCCCCGCTGTAACAAAATGCGGAGAAAAAGATGAAAAAAAACAAAATTCTGTTTCTGGCGGCTTTGATATTGTCCCTTTGTCCGTCGGCACGGGCAGAACTTATATACGAAGGCGGTTATAATCCCAACCTCAGCTTTCAGCAGTATCTGGAAGCGGCATATCCCAAACCGCAGCGCTCCATCATTTATATTTTCACCGCCAACGAACAATGTTACGGCTGCCCGCAGACTGTCAGCCTCATCCAGCAGATTTACGATCAGGAATATACCAACGTTTACGATTTGCAGCAGATTAATTACGAACAGGACCGGGAATACAACTACATTCAGGCCTATAATCTCAGCCAGCCACTGGAAATCGTTTTGGTCAAGGTTCAGGACGGCGAAACCGTCGGCTACAAAAAGCTGCATAACCTGCAGTTCCAATACGACGACCCGACAAGCTTCAGAGAAACTTTCGAAACCGACGTCAACAGCTTTTTTAACTGAATTATACTTTTTTATGATGAATCCGCTAAAAGGTTATGCTGCGACGAAACTTTTAAGCAACGTATACAAAAACGTACACGAGTGAAAAAATTTCTAGCATGATAACCTTTCCTCTTAAATAAATCCGCTAAAAGGTTATGCTGCGACGAAGCTTTTAAGCGACGTGTACAAAAACGTACACGAGCGAAAAAATTTCTAGCATGATGACCTTTCCTCTTAAATAAATCCGCTAAAAGGTTATGCTGCGACGAAGCTTTTAAGCGACGTGTACAAAAACGTACACGAGCGAAAAAATTTCTAGCATGATAACCTTTTAGCGGATTTATTTCCCCAGCCGGCGGCGTTTGTCAAACCCCAAATACCACTCGTAAGTCATCAGCACTACTCCGGAGACGACCAGCGGCAACAGATAATATATAATACGGTATGCAATCAACGCACCGAACAAATTGGCCGCGTTTCCTTCCCCGCCGGGGATAATAAACAAAAACAGCCCTTCAAACACGCCCAGACCGCCCGGCACCTGGCTGAACACGCCCAAAACCTGCGCAATAATGAAAACACCGATAAACACGTCAAACGGAATATCAATAAACGGGATCAGGGAGAAATACAGCACCAGCGAAGCCAACAGGATATCGGCACCGCCGAGAAAAACCTGCGCCAGCGCCATCTTAAAGCTCGGAATGTCAAACTCGACATCCTTGATAATTATCGGCTTTTTATAAAACAATGTCGCCCAGAAATACAAAAGCAGGCCGACAGCCGCTACTATTGTCGTAACCAGGGTTGTCATCTTAGAGACCGAACCTTCTCCGAACGCATGGTCCGGCGTCAGAAAATACCCCATAATGATTAAAAAGAAACAGCCGAAAAGATAGGTAAATCCGGAAAAGGTCACCATCCGCACAATCTCCGAGGCATGAAAACGCCAGCGCGTATACAGCCGATAACGGATAGAACCACCGGAAACAATGGCGTGCCCGGCATTATTACTGATGGAAAAACCGATGAAACCGGCAAATATCCATTTCCAGGCTGAAATTTTCCGACCGATATAACGCAGCGCCAGATAGTCGTAAGAAGAAAGCGCAACATAACCGAAAAAAGACGCGACGCAGGCATAAACCAAATTCCGGTCGGGAATGCTCAGCAAAGCGGTCTTGATGTCGTCCCAGGAATATTTGGAAAGCTGGTTATACAACATATATGCGGCAAAAACAAAGAAAAACAATCCGGCCCAGGAGACCATTTTTTTCAGAAAACGTTTTGTTTTAAAAGACATATTGCAATCCAAACCCCGTAAAAAATATAATGCTAATAAATAAATAGCACGACATTTGCATTTAACAACAATATTAAAAAAGGTTTGTCCACAAAAATTGTAAAATGAAAGGCTTAAAGCCCGGTTTTCTTATTCAGTTTTAACAAATCAATAATCGAAAACACACTGTAAAACTGGCTGACCACTTCCCGCATCCGGCCATACCTCGCTGTTGTCGAAAACAAAGACGTAGTCTCAAACATATCTTTGCCGGTTGAAACGGCGATAAACAGTTTATCATCAAAAAAGCTGAACTCAATCTTTCGGCCGTGGAAACGCCTTTTCACTTCCAGAATCCGTTCCATAAAGGCTGTCGTCAGCAGATAGCGTGCCTCAACCTGATCATTGGAAAAAGCTTCGAATTTCCGCTCAAAAACGCTGTCCTCAAGACACACCTCCTCCAGTTTCACAGTCTCGTTTTTAATAATGCAGCGCGGTGCAGACATCAAAAAGTTGAAAAGCCCCCAGTCGCTGCGAACCACCGTTTGTCCCGAAAAAGGCTTGTTCATGTCCAGAACAATGATTATCCCCTTAAAAACCGTACTTTCCCGCGACCCCTTATTCGTCCTGACCACAACCACCAGTCTTTCTTCGGAAACCTGCATATTCACGCCGTTATAAGTGCCGGTAAAAAAATCGTCGCCGTATTGCCGGTCATATCTCCCGATCAACCCCGACTTACGCAAAACGCGCTCGTCCGTTCCTCTTCCTTCCGCATATCTGAAACTGCCGAAAAAAGCCAGAATCTTATCCATTGTCTGCTTTTTGGTCTCGCTTTTATAGGCCGCAAAAGGATGCGAAAGCGTCAAAAACATCACGACCAATATGGCTGCGATGGTATACTCTCCGGCCTTGCTGTCAAAATACGCGCCCAATGCCGGCCACACGCCGCACCAATAAATCAATCCGACAATCAGCGCAGCAAATATAAACAGCCACTTCCAGAAAAAGAACAAATACTTTTGCCGAACTTCCTCCAGCCCGGCAAACTTATTTCCGAGATTTTCGTTATAATAACTCAAAAACCTCGCCTGCAATGCTGCCAATTCTCGATTCACCTGCCGCATAACCGCCGCCTTTCGCGATTATTAAAACACAGGGACGTGAAATAATTCTTAACATTTTTTATAAAAAAACAAAGCCCGCATTGCATTCAATATCGCAATAACCGAAACGCCGACATCGGCAAATACCGCCGCCCAGATTGAAACGAACCCCGCGGCGCCGCAACCCAGCACCAAAAGTTTCACGCCCAGAGCAAAAACCACATTCTGCCGCGCAATGTTCAAGGTACGGCGCGCAATACATATTGCCGTTGCTATTTTAGACGGTTCATCGGTCATAATTACCACGTCTGCCGCTTCGATTGCAGCATCGGAACCGATGCCGCCCATGGCGATGCCGATGTCCGAACGGGCAAGAACCGGCGCATCGTTAATACCGTCGCCGACAAACAACAGTTTTCCGCCTGCGGATTTTCCGGCAATCAGTCGTTCCAGCCTTTCAACCTTGTCGGCCGGCAATAATTCCGCATGAACCTCGTCAATACCGATTTTGGCTGCCGTTTCTTCGCCAATCGACCGTCGATCGCCGGTCAGCATCACCGTTTTCAAAACCCCGCGCTGTTTCAGCAAAGCAATTGCCGCCGTCGCATCGGCTTTGATCTCGTCGCTGATAAGCAGAAAGCCGGCATATTTCCCGTCCACGGCCACATAAACGACCGTTCCTGCGGACGCGGCCTCCGGCACTTTTATTTTCATCGCCCGCATCAGCCTGACGTTTCCGGCCGCGACCCTTCGGCCTTCAAGCATAATCTTCAGCCCCTGCCCGTGTATTTCTTCAACGTCGCTGATTTTAGACAGGTCGATTTCTTCTCCGTAAGCCTCTTTGATGGATTCGCCGATCGGATGCGCTGAATAGGCTTCCGCATAAGCGGCCGTCCGCAGAAGTTCTTCCCTGCTTATTCCCTGCGGATTAATCTCCGTCACCTTAAAACGGCCTTTGGTCAGAGTTCCGGTCTTGTCAAAAACCACAACCTCGGCCCGAGCCAGTCCCTCAAGATAATTACTGCCCTTAATCAGAACTCCGGCCTTGGAAGCCGCGCCCAAACCGCCGAAAAAGCTGAGCGGAACAGAAATAACCAGTGCGCACGGACAGGAAATAACCAAAAACGTAATCGCCCGGTACAGCCACGTATCAAAGGCCTGTCCCGCAAACAACAGCGGCGGCAGAACCGCCAGCAAAACCGCCGATACGACAACCGCCGGCGTATAATAACGGGCAAAACGGGTAATAAAATTTTCAATATCTGCCTTCTGCGACGACGCATTTTCCACCAAATCCAAAATCCGCGCCACCGTAGAATTGGCAAACTCCCGACTGACTTCAATTTCCAGCACGCCGGTCAGATTAACGCAGCCGCTGATAACCTCGTCTCCGGCCTCAGCCTCGCGCGGCAAAGATTCCCCGGTCAACGCCGCGGTATCAATACTCGAAAAACCTTTAACCACCTTTCCGTCCAGCGGAATCCTTTCACCCGGGCGCACGACGATTACCTCGCCGATGCTGACTTCTTCCGGATCCACGGTTTCGATTTTTTCTCCGCGCAAAACATTCGCATAATCGGGACGAATGTCCATCAGCGCCGCAATGGAGCGGCGTGACTGGTTGACCGCATAGCTCTGGAAAAACTCCCCGACCTGATAAAACAGCATCACCGCGGCCGCCTCGGCATAATCTTTCAGAAAAATCGCGCCAAACGTCGCCACAACCATCAGAAAATTCTCATCAAAAACCTGCCCTTTCAGAATATTGCGCCCCGCCTTGAAAACAATCGGCGCTCCGACCAAAAGATAGCAGGACGCCAGCAGTGCAAGTCTGCCTTCCCCGCTCACGGGAAGCGCCAATCCCAAAACAAACAGAACCAAAGCCGCAATAATCATACACAGGCGTTTTTTGAGAATTTTCGTCATTATCGGATCCTTTTTCTAGAAAATGATTTCACAATCAGGTTCAATCTTATTCATCGTTTTCCTCACTTCTGCCATAACCGCATCCAGAATTTCCGGCTCGGTTTCTATAACCAGCTTTTGCGTCATGAAACTGACCGAAGCACCTGAAACGCCTTCTATTTCTTTAATTGCCGCTTCAATTTTCGCCGCGCAGTTGGCACAGTCCAGATTTTCCAGTTTGTAAATTTTTTTCATCGCCGCCTCCATTAAACGATTAAACATATATTTAATCATAATCAAAAAAACGATACCTGTCAAGAACAATTAAAAAGACATTTAATTGTTCTTTGCCGGACAGGAAATGTCGAAAATATCGTCAATGGATTTATGCAGAAGAAAAGCTTCCGGCGTATCGGCCAGGCGATAATACATCTCCTTGCCGTCCCGTCTGCTGCTGAGCAGTCCGGCCTGCTTGAGCAGGCGCAGATGATGGGAAACTGCCGGAGAACTCATATTCACCGCCACCGCAATATTATTGACGCACTCCTCGCAATGGCACAACAGCCACAGAATCTTCAGACGTGTCGGATCGCTGATTAGCTGAAAAGTGTCAGACACTTTTTCAAAAGCCTTGGCGGCGGGCATTTTTTTCAGCATATCTTTGGTATGCTCACAATGCATATGTAAATGTTGTTCCTGCATAAAAAACCTCTTTTGTGTAAATTTATTCTCATATCATTAAAAAATCCATAATATTATCGGATTCTGTCTGTTTTCGGATGCCTGAAAAAAGAAAATTAGCAAAAACTAATATATTATGCACAAACTGATTTTAAAATTTTACATCAAACTAGCACGTTGAAATGACTTAATATTACATCAAGTACAAATAACTCAAGATGTTGTATAAAAAAATCAGTCTATTTTCAGTTGAAAAATTTTTTTTACTATCTAAAATAATTTTCAGAAGGAACAGAGAGGCTATGCAGTCAAAAGGGTTTTCAATTTTTTTTACTCCATACATTATTGATAACCTTTCCTCTTTGTTCCTTCCCCGCTTTGCGTCAAAACGCTCAAAAAACATATTGACATGGCAAAAGCATTCATATATAAAAATTTCCCAGAATAAGCCGACATAGCTCAGTTGGTAGAGCTACTGATTTGTAATCAGTGGGTCGGGAGTTCGAGTCTCTCTGTCGGCACCATTAAAACAAAAACGCACCTTTAGGGTGCTTTTTTTGTTTTAAATGATATCTATTGAAAACTCGAACTTCTGACCCACTTGGGTCGGGGCGAGGAAGAAAGAAACCAACTGTTTGGTTTCTTTCAACGCAGCTTACGCGTATGTTAGCTTGTGAGCACACTTTTAGTGTTGCGAAGCAAGCGTTACATAGCGGTGACCGAAGCGAGTTAGTATTGCCTTAAAGCAATACTTATGAGCAAGAACGAGTCTCTCTGTCGGCACCATTAAAAAACTGCCCTTACGGCGGTTTTTTTTATGGTATCAAATGAAAACTTAAATTTCCGAGAAAAGTCAAAGCCCCTTTTCCAAGGGGCTTTGGTTTTTTGCACAATTCCGTCACTTCAAATTTTCCATGAAAAACGTTTCCAGCTTATCAAACGGAATCTTATCCGTCTGATCATACAAATCAACATGATTGGCTTCCGGAATAATCATCAGCTCCTTATTATCGCCTTTTAATTTTTTGTAAGCGTCCTCACTAAAATAACGGCTGTGCGCCTTTTCACCGTGGATCATCAGAACAGCACTTCTGATTTCATTGCTGTAAGACAAAATCGGCATATTCATAAAGGACAGCGCATAGGTCATATTCCAGCCGGTATTGGAATTCTTAGAACGCTTATGATATCCGCGCGGTGTTTTATAATAGCTCCAATAGTCTTTGACAAACTGAGGCTCCCCGCCGGTCAGTTTATCCGGCAGACCGGCTTCCGCCGCATAGGTTCCGTTCTTGAAATCTTCGGTACGCTGGGCATTGAGCTTCTGCTTCAACGCATAACGATCATCTTCTCCCATAGCGTCAAAATAACCGTTGGCATTGACCCTGCTCATATCATACATGGTTGAGGTCACGGTCGCTTTGATTCTGGTATCCGCCGCTGCGGCATTAAGGGCAAAACCGCCGAAACCGCAAATGCCGATAATGCCTATCTTCTCAGGATCGACATCCGGTCGGTTACTCAAAAAATCAACTGCAGCGCTGAAATCCTCGGTATTAATGTCCGGAGAAGCCACCAAACGCGGTTCCCCGCCGCTTTCTCGACCGGATTATGCTCGAAACCGCCACCGGCGCCGACAAACTCAAAGCGGGACTGCCGCCGCAAACGCCGCTCGGACACAAAACCGGTTCCTCGTCCCGTCTGCCGGACGGCCTCAAAATCGCAGATAACGATGCGGGCTTTGTCCGACTTCCCGACGGCAGTTTCTACTATATTGCCGTGTTTGTATCCGATTCCCGACTATCCGACGCCGAAAACGCTGCCATAATTGCCGATATATCGCGCACCGTTTATGACAGCTTCAAATAGCATGTTCCAATCCGTACCACAGGAAAATATAACGCAGCAGCTTGCCCAGAAACATTGTCGTGTTGACAATAAACAAATTTGCCCGCAACAGCCCCAAAACCAGCGCAATCACGTCTCCGACGACCGGCAGAAAACTGAAAAACGCCGTCGCCGCACCCCGGCCCTGAAGCATTTTCTGCACCTTTTTTATTTGTTTGGAACTGATTTTCAGATATTTCTCAATCCACTGCGTTTTTCCGAAGCGGCCGAGATAATAGTTGGTCATTCCGCCCAGCCAGTTTCCGACCGCCGCGGTCAGAATACAACCCCAGGCATCATATCCGGACAAAATCATCAAGGCAAAAACTGCTTCCGAACTGACCGGCAGCACCGTCGCCGCTCCGAAACTGACCAGAAACAAACCGCTGAAGCTGTATTCCGGCATATCTTACTTCAAACCCAGAGGCCGAATAACCCGTTCTAAAACGCCCTGCGTTTTGGAAATTGCCACACCGTAATTGGTAATCGGCACGCCGCGTCGCACGCATTCGCGCAGGCGGCGTATCATTTCCACCCGGTTCAGCATACACGCGCCGCAATGAATCACCAATGCGTATTTCTCCAGATCTTCGGGAAAATCGCCGCCGTGGCAGAACGAAAATTCTATCTTCTTACCGCTGTACTGCTCAATCCATCTCGGAATTTTAACTTTGCCGATGTCGTCTTCCAAAGCATGGTGGGAACAGGCTTCCGCAATCAGCACCTTGTCGCCGTCAGCCAGCCGGTCGATGGCTTCTGCGCCTTTAACCATGATTTCCGCATCGCCTTTGTAACGCGCAAACAAAATTGAAAAAGTCGTCAGCGGAATGTCTTCCGACACCATCGGCGCCACTTTCATGATTACCTGTGAATCGGTAATCACCAGCGCCGGTTTAGTCTGCATATTGGCCAGAGCTGCGGACAAATCCCGGTCCTTTGCCACCACGCCGACCGCATTCCGGTCCAAAATCTCCCTCAAGACCTGAACCTGAGGCAAAATCAGCCGCCCTTTCGGCGCCGACAGGTCAATCGGCACCACCATTACCACGGTATCCCCTTCGTTAAACAAATCGCCGGCCAGCAGCGGATCTTTTTTCAACTCTTCCGGAATCGTTTCGATTATCGCCGCCTTCAGTTCGTCGATTCCCTGTCCCCGTGCCGCCGAGACTGCAACATAACGGATATTTTCCTTATCGCAGAAATCGGCGTCCTCCTTTTTCAAACCCCCCGCATCGCATTTGTTAAACGCAATCATAAACGGAATGCTCTTGCTCCGCACTTCGTCGATTATTTTCTTTTCCGGTTCGCCCAAGCCTTCTTCGCCGCAGACAATCACCGCAATATCCGAGCGCAGCAGCGCCTTGCGCGTCGCCTTTATCCGCAGTTCCCCGAGTTCGCCTTCGTCGTCCAGACCGGCCGTATCGTAAAAAGTGACCGGTCCCAGCGGCAAAAGTTCATAAGGCTTGGCCACCGCATCGGTCGTTGTTCCGGCCTGTGCGGAAACAATTGCCACGTCCTGACCGCAGATTGCGTTAATCAGGGAGGACTTTCCGGCGTTGCGCCGACCGATGATACTGATAATATTTCGCAGCGCCCGGGGCGTTGCCGCCGCATTTTCACCCATTTTATTTTCCTCTGTTTTTCAATTTGTCATAATATTTGATAAAATCTTCGCCGTGCCCTCGGCTGAATTCGGTAAAGGCAATCAATCGCTCAAAAGCCTCCTCGGAAATCACGTGCTCAATCCGGCAGGCGTTTTCCTGGGCTTCCTCGTTCCCGACCCCGAGAATGTCCTCAAAAAACTGCGAAAGTATAATATGTTTCCTCAAAACGCCGCGGGCAATCCTGCTTCCTTCCGCCGTCAGCGATATTACCCCGTAGGGACTGTAATTAATCAGGCCTCTGCCGGCAAGTTTCTTAAGTGTTTCGGTCACCGACGCCCGGCTGACCCGCAAATCGCGGGAAATATCCACCGCCTTTACCCCCTGCTTGGCGGTAATGTGGTTATAGATGGATTCCAGATAATCTTCCAGACTGGCCGTGATTTGCATTTTTTCCATTCGGGATTCTCCTTATTTTTGCGAGTATAGGCCTGAGCAAAGCGGCTGTCAACGCCTCTCAAAAGAGAAAGCCGAAAGTGCGGGCGACAATGCCGCCGATTCCGACCGAAATTGCAAAAGTGCCCAACCAAAGAAGCGCCGCCTCTTTCCAGCCCCGCTCCTTAAAAATCACAATCAGCGCCGCGATGCAGGGAACAAACAGCGTCACGACCACCGTCGCGGTCAAAATCTGCAAATTGTCAAGCACGCGCAGACTGTTGTCCATCCCGGCCATGTCCAAAATTCCCACCGAAGCGAAGTCGCGACGGATCAGTCCCATGACGAAGATATCCGAAAACTGCGCCGGCAGATGCAGGACATTGACCACGACCGGTTCCAGAAAATTCTGCAGCCATGAAAGAAATCCAACCATATTCAAAAGAGTAATCAAAACCGAACTGACCACAAACAGCGGCACCGCCTCGGACATAAAATTCACCACGCGGAAACAGGTTTTCTCAAACGTGTTTTTCAGCTGCGGCAGCCGCAGCGGCGGCAAATCAATCAGTAAGTCGCTGCTTTTCCCCTTCAGCATTTTGTTCAGCACCGTGCCGCTGACAACCATAATGGCGAAAATAATGCCGATATAGGCAAACCAGACCTTAATGCCGCCTATGGCCGCCAGCAGCGCGATAATAATTCCCTGTTGCGCCGCGCAGGGAACCGTAATGCCCAAAATGGCCGTAACAATGGTTCTCTCTCGCGCCGTTCCCAATATCCGGGTGCTGATGGTTCCCATCGCTCCGCAGCCAAAACCCAGCAGCAGCGGAATCACCGCCCGCCCGTTCAGGCCGATTTTGCTCAAGACATTATCGGTCAAAACCGCCAGCCGCGGCAGATAACCGGAATCTTCCAACAACGCCACAAACAGATAAAAAGCCGCAATCAAAGGCAGCAGCACCGCCACAACGATTTTAACGCTCATTGTCAACACGCCGAACTCGCCGCTCAGAATTTCCCGCACCGCGGCGGAAGAAAACCACGCGTCGGTCACCGCCGTAATCCAAGGCACATATTTCTCATCCAGCAATGTAAAAATACAGTCGACCACGTTTCCGGCCACCAGCACGCCGAGCAGTTCAAACAGAAGATAAAGCATCAACACCGCCGTCAGACCGCCGATAAAAGGATTCAGAAGCCAATTTCCGAGCTTTTCTCCGAAAGTTTCGCGTTTTTCTTCCCTTGTGCATATTTCGCGCAGCAGTCGGTCTACGTTTTCAGTCCGCTGCCGGTAAATCATCATTTTTTCTTCGGCATTGTCCGTCTCCGGCGCTTCCGCCGTCATCAACGCCTTTCTTATTTCGTCTTTGTCTTTAAGTCGGCCGAGTTTCTCCCTGGTATATGGAGTTTTGTAAGGAGAAACCGCGGCCTCTTTCGCGGCAATGGCTTTGACGATGTCAAAAATTCCCTGTTTTTTTGTCGCCACTGCCGGTATTACTTTTACGCCCAAAGCGGACGCCAGTTTTTCGCAGTCCACCCGTACGCCGAATTTTTCCGCTTCGTCAATCTGGTTGACCACCACAATCAGCGGAATGCCCAAATCTATCAGCTGCTGGGTCAGAAACAAATCGCGGTCAAGGCTTGCCGCCCCGATAATATTCACCGCCATATCGGCATCTTTCAGCGTTTCCAGCGTCACGCGTTCGTCATCGCTGGCCGTGCCCAGACTGTATACGCCCGGCGTGTCAATAATCTGTCCCCAGTTGGTATCGGCCTTGGCTACGTCCACCGTTGTGCCGGGATAATTGCTGACTTCAACGTAAAAACCGGATATTGCGCCGAAAATCACCGACTTCCCGACATTGGGATTCCCGACCAGCACAATCTTGGTTTTATCAAGGCCGGACAATGTTTCGGATTTGCATCCCGAACACATTCCGTGACATTTTCTGCAGTCGAACTTCCACATTTCAAGCCGCCTACACAGCCCTGACCAGAATTTTGCGGGCCAGATTTCTGCCGATGGCCAGCCGCTGCCGATTTTTTCCGATAATAACCGGCCCGGTTTTGGCCAGACACCGAATAACCTGACCGGCCGACAAACCGAAACGCATCAGCTGCACTCTGGTCGACAAATCGTCAAAATCCACAATTTCGTATGTCCGGCCGGCTCCGGCCTTATCAAGTGTTTCCGTCATAATTCTTCGCCATCTTTGTTAGGTAATGCTAACATTGTATGCACATACTAATAAATTTAGCAAGAATTATTTTGCACATAAACGCAAATTGTCAATTTTCTTCCGAATAAAATCCTCCGTCGATGTTTCGCTATGGAAAATTTAACCATTTCAAGTATAATAATACCAGAAACTTCCAGAAAGACCGCAAAGGAACAAACAATGAAAAAAATATTGTCTGCCGCCATCCTGATACTTGCCGCCGGAACCGGCTGGTTTTTCCTGCGGCAAGAACCTCTCCCGCAAACCGTTCTCACGCTTTACGGCAACGTTGACATCCGCCAGGTCGACATCAGCTTTAAAGTATCGGGTCTTTTGCAGAATATGTATTTTGAAGAAGGAAATCAGGTAAAAAAAGGAGATCTGCTGGCCTCGCTGGATGACCGCGACTATCGGGAAAACTATCAGAAATCCCTTTCCGAAATCAAACGCTATGAAGCCAAAATGAAGGAGGCCGCCTCCGTGCTCGAAACCCACCGGCCGCTTTGCGCCAAAAACATAACCTCCCAGCGCGACTGTATTTCTTATACCAATGCCCGGGATGAAGCCGCGGCCGCTTACGAAAGCGCCATCATCAACAGCAAATACGAAAAAAACCTTTTGGACGACACTAAAGTATACGCTCCGGCCGACGGTATTGTCAGCTCTCGAATTCAGGAACCCGGAGCCATGTTGCTGGCCGGACAGCTTATTTATACCATCACCAAAACCGAACCCGTTTGGATAAGGGCCTACATTCCCGAAATCTACCTCGGCAATATTGCTTACGGAACCGAAGCCGTTGTCATCACCGACAGCGCGGATCCTCAAACCGGCCGCAAAAGAGAATATGCCGCCCGCGTCGGCTATATCTCCCCGGTAGCCGAATTTACCCCTAAAACCGTACAGACTGAAGATCTGCGCACCGATTTGGTTTATCGTCTCAACATATATCTTGATAACCCGGACCGTTTTGTCCGCCAGGGTATGCCCGTAACCGTAAAAATAGACTTGAACCGGCAGGAACGCGCAGATGACGGAAACAACCTGCATTGAAATCAAAAACCTGACCAAAACCTTTTCAAACGGAGAAGTACGGGCCGTTGACAACCTGTCCCTGCGGCTGGAAAAAGGACAAACCGTCGGCATAATCGGTGCGGACGGCGCCGGAAAAACCACGCTGCTCCGCCTCATATGCGGTCTGCTGCAGCCCGATTCCGGTACAATTTCCGTCTGCGGCTTAAACCCCGTCACACAAAAAAGCCTTCTCAATGCCAAAATAGGCTATATGCCGCAAAAATTCGGCCTTTATGAAGATTTGAGCGTTTTGGACAATCTGAATTTTTACGCCGCGCTCAAAAACGTCTCTCCCGATTTTAACCAAATGCTTGAGTTTGCAGACCTCAAACGCTTCCAAAACCGGCTGGCAGGAAAGCTCTCAGGCGGCATGAAACAAAAACTCGGACTAATTTGCGCACTGATGGGCATGCCCGAACTCATCGTTCTGGATGAACCTTCGGTCGGAGTCGATCCTGTTTCCCGTCGTGAACTGCTCAAAATGGTCAAAACTACCGTTCAAAACCAGACCACCGTCCTCTGGTCGACTGCCTATATGGACGAAGCACACGGTTTTGACACAGTGGTGGTTGTCGACCGGGGAAAAATCATCTACCAGGGTAAACCTCAGGATTTGGCAGCCGACACGCTCGGATTTGAAAACAAAGTAATTGAGCTGATGGGCGGTTATGCCCCCAAACCTTCACTGGTTGCGCAAAACTATCATCTTAACGGCAGCGGCGACGGATTTGCCGTTGAGGCCGTTGATCTGGTTAAACGCTACGGCGACTTCTATGCTGTCAAAAACAATACCTTTCACATCAAAAAAGGTGAAATTTTCGGGCTTCTCGGTCCTAACGGCGCCGGAAAATCAACCTCATTTAAAATGATGTGCGGACTGGCGCGACCGACCGGCGGCACGGCGCGGATAATGGGCATAGACATCGTAAAACAGGCCTCGCTCGCGCGTTCGCATCTGGGGTATATGGCTCAGAAGTTTTCCCTTTATGCCAACCTCAGCGTCAGAGAAAACCTTGAATTTTTTGCCGGAGCCTACGGTCTGAAAGGAAAGCTGGCCGACGAAGCCGTTAGCCGCATGACCGAAATCTTCGGTTTCCGACGCTTCTTAAACGACAATGCTGGAGATCTGCCGCTCGGTTACAAACAGCGCCTGTCTCTGGCCTGCGCCGTCATGCACAACCCGCCGGTTCTGTTTCTTGACGAACCGACCTCAGGCGTTGACGTTATCACCAGACGCGAATTCTGGAATCATCTTACCTCGCTGGCACAAAAAGGCGTAACCATTCTGATTACCACCCATTTTATGGACGAAGCCGAATTTTGCGACCGCATCAGCCTCTTTTACAAAGGTAAGACCATTGCCACCGGCACGCCTCAAGAACTCAAAAGACTGGCGGGAGCCCAAAGCATGGAAGACGCTTTTGTTAACCTGATTCTGCAAAACGGGAGAGAAATCTCATGAACATTACCCTCGCTTTCGTTAAAAAAGAATTTTTGCAAATCATCCGCGATCCCTCCAGCCTGATTATCGCTTTTGTTCTTCCGACTCTGCTTTTGTTCATTTATGCTTACGGCATCAACCTTGACGCCGTAAATGTCCGGCTCGGCATCAAAAACGACGATTCCAACCCCGAAATCGCCGATCTTATTAAATCATTCGGCCAAAATCGCTATGTCACTTCTGCCGTATACAACAATCAAAACCAAATGTATAAAGATATCGTCAGTTCCAAAATCAAAGGCGCGCTGCTGATTCCCGATGATTTTTCCGCCCGGCTTGCCGCCGGAAAACAAGCTCAGCTGCTCTTAATTGCCGACGGCGCCGAAATCAATCAGGTCAGCTATACGCAGAGCTACGTTTCCTCTATCGTCAGCCAATGGCTGCAAAACAGCCGTTTCAAAAGCAACGTCTCTCAACCTGCGGTAAATATTCAGCCCCGCTACTGGTACAACCAGAACAACAATGCCCGCTGGGCATTGGTGCCCAGTTCTCTGGCCGTGACCATGACCCTGATCGGCATTCTGCTCACGGCGCTCGTCATCTCTCGCGAATGGGAACGCGGCACCATGGAAGCGCTTTTAAGCACCAATATCAAACCGATTCATATCGTTTTGGGCAAATACATTCCCTATTTTATCGTCGGCATGCTCTCTCTCGCTTTCAGCATTCTGATGATTATCACCCTTTTTGATGTTCCGTTCCGCGGAAGTTTCTGGATATTGTTTCTGGTCAGTGCCCTGTTTCTGTATGCCAGCCTCGGCATCGGCCTTATCATTTCCAGTGCGGCCAAAAACCAGTTTTTGGCCAGCATTGCTTCGCTTATTATCGGTTTTCTGCCGGCGTTGATGATGTCCGGCATCGTCTTTCCTGTTAAATCAATGCCGCTTTTCTTTCAATACTTCACGCATATTCTGCCGCCCAAACACTACGTGGATTTCATTCGCAGCGAGTTTTTGTCCGGCACCGTCGCCGTCAACGTTGTCAGCAGTTCCCTGTTTCTGCTGACGCTCGGTTTTTTATTTTCCGTAATCGTATATAAGAAAACCGCAAGGAGGCTGGATGCTTAAAAACTTCAACCGTCTGAAAGCTCTGATAAAAAAAGAATTTCTGGCAATCCTGCGCGATCCCAAAAGCCGGATTATCATCATTTTTCCGCCATTGGTTCAGCTGCTGATTTTTGCCAATGCCCTGACTATGGAAATCAAAAACGCCGACATTTTGGTTATGGACCGATCCAATACTTATGAATCTCGGGAATTTATTGCCGGCATTGAAAATTCTAAATGGTTCGGAAACGTTACGCGTGCGGAGAGCCTGCGTGAAATTGAACAAAAAATCGACCGGCAACAGGCGGATGCCGCCATTTTGATTGCCCCGGACTTTGCACGGAACCTCAAAAAAGGACAAACGGCCGACGTTTCAGCCGTCTTGGACGGACGCGTCAGCGGCACCGCAACCGCCCTGAGCGGATATTTCACGCAGATTGCGCAAAATTATACCCTGAAGCTTGCCGAAAAGAGCGGAAAAACCGCCGTTCCGCTCAGCATTGAAACCAGAGTCTGGTTCAACCCCAACGCCGTTTACCAATGGTATTTGGTCATTTCGCTCAACGTCATTATGGCTTTGGTCGTTACCCTGATCTTAACGGCGCTTTCCGTTGCCCGCGAAAGAGAGCTCGGCACTTTCGAACAGCTGATCGTCAGCCCCTATACCGCACTGGAAATCCTCACCGGCAAAACGGTGCCTCCGCTGACCGTCGCCCTGATTATGCTTTCGGTTATGGCCTTGATTTCGGTATACTGTTTTGACATTCCCTTTACCGGTTCATTTCTATTATATCTCGGCTCTTCTTTCATTGCCCTGCTGTCTTTTGTCGGGGTCGGCCTTTTCATATCCGCCGTCAGCAAAAACCAGCAACAGGCCATTTTGGGCGCCTTTGCCTTTATGATGCCGGCTATTCTGCTTTCAGGCTTTGTCTCGCCGATTGAGGATATGCCGCCGTTTCTGCAAAACCTGACCTGCCTGAACCCGGTCAGATTCTTCATCAACATCGGCCGCGGCCTGTTTCTGAAAAACATGCCGGCCGCAGACGTCGCCGCCAACCTGCTTCCGCTGATTGTCATCGGCGGCCTGACGTTGAGCTTTGCCGCCATGACCTTTAAAAGAAACCTCGAATAAAACCGCAAAAAACAAAAACATAACGCAAAAAACCCCGCTGATGCGGGGCTTTTTTATGGCTGCTTCGCCTGGACTGTAAATTCCCGCGAACTTTTCGCGGGCCCCTTTCATCTTCGTAAGCCTCGCGCTTCTGTTCCCTCGCGCTCGCCAACTTTCGATTCCGAACCAAATCTTGGTTCTCGTCGGGCGGCACAACGCCATAAAAAAACCCCGCTGATGCGGGGCTTTTTTATGGCTGCTTCGCCTGGACTCGAACCAAGATTGACGGAGTCAGAATCCGCTGTCCTACCATTAGACGACGAAGCAATTATCTCGACGAAAGATATTTATGACGTTTTAAAACTAAAGTCAACTAAAAATTAAAAAAAATCATTCCTCTTGAAATTTATATCAAAAAGTGATTAAATAAAAGAAGGTTAATTTGCATTAACCGTAAACAAATACAGGAAATGTGTCATGAACAAATCTAAAAACAAATTATCTAAGAAAGGAACTCCGGCAGTTTCAGCCGAGCCTCCCAAACGTAACTTTTTCTTTCAATTTTCTATTTTCAACGAGGGCTTGACAGTTCTGAAGGAGGTGTAATTATGCTTACCTTTAGAACCAATATTACGCCTGACGATCTGGAAACGGTTCGTCAGATATCGGCTTCATCAGGCATTTTTGACGAAGACTGCGTCGACATCACCGTATGTCTGGCCGATGACGCCCTTTACCAGCTTGAGCACCCCGAAGACGACGATTATCCGCACGATACCAAATTTTTGTTTGCGGAAGAAGACGGCAAAACCTGTGCTTATGCCTGTTATGGTGAAATCGCCGATTCCAACGCCTCCTACGAACTTTACTGGCTGGCAACGCACAACGCCTGCCGCGGCCGGGGTATTGGCAAAAAGCTGATTAATGAGTTGATCAGAAGATTGAAAGCCGACGGCGCCCGCAAGCTGTACATCAAAACCGACAGCGAACCCCGATACAAAGCAACGCGCCACTTTTACGATTCCTGCGGTTTTACCCTTGAGGCAACCCTGAAACAATACTACGACAACAACGACGACTGCTGCATTTACTCCATGCACCTCGGTAACGCCAATGACGATACCGAAGATGAAAGTCTGAGTGCTGCCGAATAACCGTTTGTTTCCCGCACAGCTAAAAAAAATCCCTAAACTGCAATGTTTAGGGATTTTTTTAATGCACCTGTTGCATCAAAGCCTCAAAATATATCCCGCGGCCGCCTCCGCATCACCGGTCCGATGCCGTACTTCTTCACTCCCGCGTTCCAAAATCAGGTAAACGCCGTCATCATAGGCCAGAACATCTGATTCGTTTTGCCCCAACAGCAGTGCACCATCATTTTGCTCCCAGACAATGTCCCGATTCATCTGCAAAACGTCGCTGAACGGACTCTCTGCCGGCGGCACCGCAAACACTTCCGCCCCGTCGCAGTAAATGCCGTTATGCTTTGCCAAAAGCCCCTGCCACGCTTCCGGAATTTCCGGCAGCCCCTCGGCATTAAGCTTACGATTGCACAACAGAATATCTTTTCTGTCCGCTCCCGAAGCGCACTCTGCGTCTTCGTTAAGCTCGATCCGTCTCAAAAGTTTCTCCATTTCACTGCCTCTCCGCACTGTTTTTATTGACCAGCCCTTCCCGTTGACGGGCAAAGCGCCGTTCCGCTGCCGCGGTATCCCTGTCATTGGCATAAATAATCTTGTTAAAAGCCGCAATCAACGCCATCGGCTTGCGATTGTCCGGATTCCGCTTAAAACTGATTCTTTTTAACAATTTGACAATACGGCTGCCCTTGCCTTTAACACCTTCAACTTCATAGGCGTTCTGTTGCTCCGCCCCGTTTGCCGGCAGAACCTTGTGATCCGCATTGCTGTACTCCACGCTCAAAGGCGCGCCGTCTATTCCGTGCATAATATCCTTATGCATACCGCGCGCCCGGCCGTTGTCCTGCTCTCTCTCGGACAGAACCAGCCGCATGCCGTATTCCGTCTTTTTCAAATCAAGACCGATATAATGCCCTTCCCGGTTTTCAACAGCCTTGACTGTGCCGCTGCGATGCATTTCCAATATGAATTCAGATATCTTTTCGCTATCGACGCCCATACCGCGCATGGCTTTGAAAATAGCTTCAAAATTCTCTGCCGCCAGCTTTTTGACATACTTCTTCTTGGCGTTTTCGTCTCCGGCCAGCAGATTCAAATCCGCCTCTCCGGACAATTCCAGCTTAACCGGCGGCGTATAAGTATAATCAACGTTTCTCAGATTGCCGTCCCGCACGTCAAACATCATGCGCAGATTGTCAACATTGTTCACTGCCGTGGGATCCTTAAGCTGGCCGGCATCCTGAATGGCATGGTCATGATGCACCGTCGGCACCAGATATTTATTTCCCGGCAGCTGGATTTTCGGCAATTTTCCTTTCTTCAGCTTATCGACGGCATAATCAGCCGTTTTTTCGTTGCATCCCAAAGATTTTAAAACTTCGCGAAATTCGTCTTCATGGTTGGCAATAAACGTTTTCACGAAAAAGTTGCGCGAACCTTCAAAAACGTTAATCCGCGGCTGATCTTTATATTCCTCGGGCTGTTTGGCGTTTCGATACTGCCAGAGCACGTCCTCAAAATCGGCCACCCGCATTTCCTTAACCAGCTCCGGCGCAATTTCCGCGGCTGCCAAAGCCTCACGTACTTCGCTCTCCATTCGGCGAAAATTTTCAAATTTGGCAAACTTTTGCCAGGCCGGACTCGTCTCAAGCGGATAAGCGCTTCCGTCCGAAATTTCCGCCCGTTCCCGGTTTTTATATCCCGGAGACAAAATGTCTTCATCGGGCTTTTCGACCGCGCCGTCAAATTCCATCCGTATCACGCGGCGCATATCCGCGGGAATCGGAATTTTGAACTCAAACTCGTTAAATTCCAAACCGTTTTGCTGCAATTTGCTCTTCAGCAGCGTCTCCGCCTCTTGCAGGCTGCCGATATTCAACAGCTTTTCGGCAAATTCTCCGTCCACGGCAGCCAACAGATCCCGGCCCCGCGGACGCTCGGTCAGGCTTAAAAATTTAAGTTCCCGCTCGCCGGAAAAAACAATCTCGTCACGGTAAGAGTCCTGTGCGCTTAAAAATTCCCGCATTTTGCCGGGTTGAACAGCCTGATCCGGCAACGCCAGAAAAACCTCATAAGCTTCCATCAGGGCTTCAATCTCGCAGCATTGCTTCTGATTTTGCTGCAAAAGTTCCGCTACGTCGCTTTTCTGCCGCAGCTGTCTGCCGCTGTTCGGATACACCGGTCTCGGATTCTGCGCTGCTGTCCTGTAATAAGCCATCTCTCATTCCTCTTTTTTGTCCATAATAGCACATTGGACAAAATATTACAATATGCAATTCTACCCCGAGCCTGTTAACATATTGTTTAAAACGCCTGCTCAAAACACAAAAAACCCCGGCTGACACCGCCGGGGTTTTGTTAAGCTATTTGTCATCAACCGGAACCGGTTTAATATGCAATTCGTCAAGCTGCTGCTGCGTTACAAAGTTCGGCGCCTGCATCATCAGGTCCTGAGCCTTGCCGTTCAGCGGAAAAGCGATAACGTCGCGAATAACCTCCTCGTCCAAAAGCAGCATAATCAGACGGTCAACGCCGTATGCGGAACCCGCGTGCGGGGGAGCGCCGAACTTAAACGCGTTCAACATGCCGCCAAACTTGTTTTCAACCACGTCCCTGCCATAGCCGGCCAGTTCAAAAACCTTATACATAACCTCGGGAGAATGGTTGCGCACACCGCCGGAAAGCAGTTCAACGCCATTGCAGACAAAGTCGTACTGATAAGCCAGAATATCCAAAGGCTCCTTGTTCAATAACGCGTCCATTCCGCCCTGCGGCATTGAAAACGGATTGTGCGAAAACTCGACGGCACCGGTTTCCTCGTTTTCTTCATAAAACGGAAAATCGACAATCCAGCACATTTTAAACGCGTTTTTGTCAATCAGTCCCAGCTCCTCGCCGACTTTATTGCGCAAACGGCCGCTGAACTTGTCAAATTTTACGCCTTTTCCGACCATGAAAATTACCGCGTCGCCCTCAGCCGCGCCGTAATTGCTCTTCAGTTCGCCGAGCTTTTCTTCGCTCAGCAGTTTGGCAATGCCTTTGGCACCGCCGGGAGCAAAGGCCACATAGGCAATACCGCCCATGCCTTCTTCTTTGGCATAGGCATCAAGCTTGTCAAAGAAAGAGCGCGGTTTTTCGGCAATGCCTTTTACCATCATGGCCTTAACCGTCTTACCCTCTTTGACCAGCCCGTCATAAACGCCGAAGCCGCTGCTGCCGAAAAACGAGGTCGCATCCTGTAAGATCAGCGGATTGCGAAGGTCAGGCTTGTCCGAACCGTATTTGGCCATCGCCTCCCGGAACGGAATGTGTATATAAGGCGCCTGATCCACGGTCTTGCCGTTGGCAAACTCGTTGAAAATCGTGCCCAACGTGTGCTCAATAACCTTAAATACGTCTTCCTGGGTTGCAAAGCTCATTTCCATATCCATCTGGTAAAATTCGCCCGGCGAACGGTCTGCGCGCGGATCCTCGTCGCGGAAACACGGCGCAATCTGAAAATATTTGTCAAACCCCGAAACCATCAAAAGCTGCTTAAACTGCTGGGGTGCCTGCGGCAAAGCGTAAAACTTGCCGGGATTAAGACGGGAAGGCACCAGAAAGTCGCGCGCGCCTTCCGGAGAAGAAGCCGTCAAAATCGGAGTCTGATATTCGGTAAACCCCTGCTCGCGCATCAACTCGCGCGAACGCTGAATAACGGCCGACCGCAACAGAATGTTCTTATGAATGCGCTCCTTGCGCAAATCCAGAAAACGATATTTCAAGCGGATGTCTTCGGGCGCGTCGTCTTCAACCGCAACCTGAAACGGCAGCACTTCCGCCCGCGAATGAACCTCAACGGCACTGACCTTAATTTCAATATCGCCGGTCGGCATATTTTTGTTCACGCTCTCGCGCGCAATCACCCGGCCGCTGACGCCGATAACCGATTCCGGCCGCAGCCCCTCCACCGTTTCAAACAAATCGGAACTGCTGTCTATCACACACTGCGTAATGCCGTAATGGTCCCGCAAATCCACAAAACACAGATTGCCGAGATTGCGCTTGCGGTGAATCCAGCCGGCCAGCTTCACTTCTTTGTTAATGTCCGCGGCCCGGAGTTCGCCGCAGGTGTGGGTACGATAGCAATTCATTTAAAACCTCATTAAACTGTTTCAAAACGCCGGCCTCTGCGCGGCCGACCCTGTATTTTTATTCCCAAATCTTTACAAAAGCAACATTTATCTGCCCTTTTATAACCATTTTGACACATAAAAGCAAAGGCACCCGGACTCTTGTCTCCGGATGCCTTTAATCTAAATTCGACAATTCTATTCAGCCTTGGGCTTCGGCGCCGTCAAACGCACCTGCGCGGGCAGAAAAAGCGGTTGCAGACCGTTCTCGCGGAAAAAGGCTTCAGCCTGCCTCCGCCATGCCTCCGCATCTGCTCCGGGCGTTGAAATGCTCCACACCCACACCCGGCCTTCATCCTGCGCGATCACAATCTCCAGATCTGTCAGACCGCTCTGACGCAGCGCATTATGCAGATTATAGGTCAAATGAAGCATACTCTCGTCTTTCACTTCCACATAACACTGCACGCCGGGCTCGGAACCGACAAATTCCGCATCGGAAGACACCGGCATTCGTCCCTGGAAAGTGCCGGCATAAAGAACATCGGCAATATGCGACACCTTAACCTCGTCTCCCAGATACAGCACGCCGTAACGTTCGTCTTCGCGTCTGGCATCAATCCATACCGCCGGAATCACCGTACCCAGAAAACCGTGTTCGGAAATAATCTCCTCGACAAACGTTTTGAACTCTCCCGTTGTCATGGTCTTGTAGCCGTTGTCAACGGACTTGCATGAATTGTTTTTCAAAAAAGCAATCATAATTCATTGATTTAAGTTAGTAATAGGAATAAAAATCTCTGTGTATTTCCTTCCTAGCCAAAATTTTGTCCAATGTCAACCGTTTATTGCAAAAAAACAAAGGCAGCCTTTTCAAAAGCTGCCTTTGCATACAATAATAATATTTTCTCAACCGAGAATTTCCCGGCAGGGAACAAGCTCTATGCCGATATCCGCAAACGCCGATTTGAAATATGGCGGCACCGAGGTTACCCGGCGGCGCAGCAAGACATAACCCGACATCTTCTCTCCTTCTGCGAAAAACGCAAAACTCAACAGTGACGGCGCAGTATGCACCAGCTGCTCAGCCCGTTTCAAAATCTCTTTTGACCCGGCTTCGGTTTCCGATTCTATCTTAAGCGCGCCCCCGAACCCGAAACGCTGCAAACCGACGCCGCATTTCTCAAGCCTTTGCAGATGGCTGAGCAGAAACGCACGGCACTCCTTGAGCGGACACGGAGGATTATCGGCATTTTTCAGCGCGGAAATCACCAGAAACAAATTTTCCGGATAAGGAAAGCAAGATCGCACCCGCACCGGAACGACCTCATAGTCAAACAGGGTCTCTCGCTCCAACAAACGCTTCAAATCCCCGGCATTTTGCGGCTTATCACCGGTTTGAAAACTGACTAACGAATAATTTTTCATAAAATAATTTTTTTTGTTAAACAATAAAAAAGGATGGTTGTTCAGCCACCCTTTTCATTTCAGATTGTCTCCAAGGACAAATTGTCACTAAACTTTTCTTATCCAAACATTTCGGAAACAAGGCTGTCCGAACCCGTTCCTGCGGCAAAAATCGCCCAGGCTTTTTTGCCAGTAGTCCAGATTCGGATGCGCGCGGCTTTTTACGGAAGCTGCGGCAGTCATATAAAAATGACCGTCCTTTTCATACACCGCATAATTGCTTTTCAGCGGCTTGAGCGCTTCTGCGTCACGCACGGCGCATAAAGCCTCAACCAAACTTGCGGCCGGAACTTCAACGTTAACCAGACGCCCCTGAACAAATTCTCTGGCAGGACAGGTAAACATCTCAAGGCGCGCCGCCAAAACAATCGGATAATAGGCAAAACTGTTGCATGCCTTAATAGCGGTTACGGCATCCTGAAAACTATCAGTCTCAATGCCATAATCATACTG
>CALXRQ010000022.1 GCA_944390895.1 uncultured Alphaproteobacteria bacterium | reverse complement strand
CGTTAAGTTGGCGGACGGCAGCAGCGTCAAGTGCACCGGCCCGTTAAAAACAATTTTTTTGCCGGTAATCTCCGAAAACTGTGCCGCAATCTTATCCTTATGCTGATTCCAGTCGATATTGGAAATATAATAAAAGACGCCGCCGGCTCCGCCGAAAATAATCAGCAGCAGCAAAACGACGATAAATTTCTTAAAATTGAAAGGTTTGCGGGACTCAAACACCTGCGGCTCGTCGGGCAGTCCCTCGTCCAGCGCGGCCGGATCGGCAATTTCTCCCGGAGCGGCCAGCGTTTCGTCTTCCTCCAGCGAAGATGCGGACACCACGCCCGGCATCCGCGGGCGGAATTCTTTTTTCCGCGGCGCCTGAACGGCATCAGCCGCCTGATAATCGCCGTTCTCCGCCGCGAAGGCTGCCTCGGGATTTTCCAAACCGTTTTCAGACGTTTCCGGATGTTTCTTCTGCATCTTGTCTTTCAGTTTGTCACGCATTTCCGTGATTTTTGAAGTCATACCGAGCCAAAACTGTTTCACCGAAATTCTCCTGCCCTGGGTTTAAGAAAAAATAAAATATTCTTTACTATACATATAATAGTTAATTATAATCTAAACTAATTAATAATTTTTTTAAATGGTGAAAATATCCGCATGAACAAAACTCCCGTAGAAAATCAGCTTTTTGCACTGGCGCTCCAGGCTCGGAAAAACGCCTACGTCCCGTATTCGCGTTTTGCCGTCGGCGCCGCGGTCGAAAGCGGCAGCGGACGCTTATATGCCGGCTGCAACGTCGAAAACGTATCCTATCCGGTCGGCACCTGCGCCGAAGCCGGAGCCATCGCCGCCATGATTGCCGCCGGAGACAAACTTATCCGCCGCATTCTGATCACGGCCGATTCCCCTGAACTCATCACCCCCTGCGGCGCATGTTTGCAGCGCATTAAGGAGTTCTCATCGGAGCACACCGAAATTCTGCTGGCAGACACGGAAAACATCCGCCGGACGCTGACCGTCAAAGACCTTCTTCCCTTTGCCTTTAACAATGAGGATCTGAAAAATGATTGAAACCGCCGCAGAATACATTCGTATGCAAATAGGTTCCAGACGCCCGGAAACTGCCGTCATTTTGGGCAGCGGGCTCGGTGCGCTCGGCGATGAAATAACCGCCCCTGTCGTCATTCCCTATCAAAACATTCCGGGTTTTCCCCAAAGCACCGTCGCCGGTCACAAAGGATGTCTGATTGCCGGCCGGCTTGAAGGCCGCGACATTTTATGTATGCAGGGACGCATTCACTTATATGAAGGGCACAATCCCCGTGACATTAACTTGATAATCAAAGTATTTCAGAGCCTCGGCATCAAAAACTTAATTGTCACCAATGCCGCCGGCTCTCTGGATTATGATATGCCGCCGGGTTCGATTATGCTGATAAAGGACCACATCAACTTCAGCGGCCGCAATCCGCTAATCGGCTCAAACGACGAACGCTACGGACCGCGTTTCCCTGACGTCTCCGAGGCCTACACGCCGGAATACCGCACCAAAGCCAGACAAATTGCCGAAACGCTCGGCATACCCCTTTTTGAAGGCGTCTATCTCATGGTGCTCGGCCCCAACTTTGAAACTGCTGCCGAAATCAAAGCTTTCCGCATTTTGGGCGCCGACGCCGTCGGTATGTCCACGGTTCCCGAAGTTATCTGCGCAGCACATTCCGGCATCAAGGTACTCGGCTTTTCCGTCATTACCAATTTCGGAACCGGTATGCAGTCCGGCGCCCAGTCGCATCAGGAAACGCTGGCACAGGCCGCCAATGCCGCACAAAAGCTAACTTCATTGGTCAAAACCTTCATTCGGGAGAACTGAAATGGATGACGTTATTGCCGCGCACACGCTTATTCGTCTGCTGGACCTGACCTCGCTCAACGCCGACGACAGTGAATATACCGTCGACGAACTTTGCCGCAAAGCGCGTACGCCTTACGGCAATGTCGCCGCCGTCTGTGTCTGGCCAAAATTTGTTGCTCAGGCCAAAGAGCTGACCGCCGACAGTGAAATCAAGGTTGCCACGGTCGTCAATTTCCCGAACGGAGAAAACAATCTGGGCAAACTCAAAAAGGAAATCTGCGCGGCGCTGGAAAGCGGAGCCAATGAAATTGACGCCGTTTTTCCCTACCGGGAATTCTTAAACAAAAACGTCAAAACCTGCGAAAACTTCGTACAGACTTCCCGTGAGCTTTGCGAAGGACGCGCGCTGAAAATCATTCTGGAAACCGGAGAAATTCAAAACGCCGCCAAAATTGCCGAGGCTTCGCGCATCTGCATTGAAAACGGAGCGGATTTCATCAAAACATCAACCGGCAAAACCAAAGTTTCGGCAACGCCGGAAGCCGCCAATGCCATTTTGGAAACCATCAGTCAAAGCACCGCCAACGTCGGCTTCAAAGCCAGCGGCGGCATCCGCACCATAGACGATGCAAAAAAATATCTGGTTTTGGCTACCTCGATTATGGGCTACAAATGGGTCAGCCCCGCCAATATGCGCATTGGCGCCAGCTCGCTGCTCGACAACCTAATCGCAACCGTTAGAAGAGGATATTAACTATGCTTCCGCAGGAAATCATTCGCAAAAAACGCTCCCGTCAGCCTCTCTCCAAAGAGGAAATAGACTTCTTCATCAAAGGCGTCACCTCCGGCGAGATTATGGACGCCCAGACCGCGGCGCTGACCATGGCGATCTTTCTAAACGGCCTTGATACCGGAGAAACCGTTGCCCTGACGCTGGCTATGCGCGATTCCGGAGACGTTTTGCAATGGAAAAACATTAACGGCCCAATTGTCGACAAACATTCTTCCGGCGGCGTCGGAGACAAAGTCAGCCTCATGCTGGCGCCGATGATTGCGGCTTGTGGCGGTTACGTTCCGATGATTTCCGGACGCGGCCTCGGACACACCGGCGGCACGCTTGACAAGTTCGATTCCATTCCCGGTTATCAAACCATGCCCGATAATGATCTTTTCCGCCGGACCGTTAAAGAAGTCGGTTGCGCGATTATCGGACAAACCGGCAATCTGGCGCCGGCCGACAAAAAAATTTATGCCATCCGAGACGTATGCGGCACGGTTGAATCCGTTGAACTGATAACGGCTTCGATTCTCTCCAAAAAGCTGGCCGCCGGACTTGACTGTCTGGTTATGGACCTGAAATGCGGCAACGGCGCTTTCATGGACAATCTGGAAGACGCGCGGCGGCTGGCCCGCTCGATTGTAAGCGTTGCCGACGGAGCCGGAACCAAAACCGGCGCGGTTTTAACCGACATGAATCAGGTTCTGGGACGAACCGTGGGCAATGCCGTTGAAGTTTATGAGGCGGTAGAATATCTCAAAGGCCGCAATGTTGATCCCCGTCTGCACCAAGTAACCATGGAACTCTGCGGCGAATTGCTGGTTTCTGCCGGACTGGCCTCCTCCCCCGAAGACGCCCGAAACAAACTTGAACGCGCTCTGTCGTCAGGCAAAGCTTTGGAAATCTTTGCCCGGATGGTGTCTGCTCTGGGAGGTCCGGCCGATTTCGCCGAAAAACCGGAAACTTACCTGCCCAAAGCCAAAATAATCCGTCCGCTTTTTGCCGATCGGCCTGGATATGTCTGCGCCATGGAAACCCGCAACATCGGCTTGTCGCTCATCGGCCTCAAAGGTGGACGCACCCGCTCCGACCAAACGTTGGATTATGCCGCCGGCTATACCGATTTCTGCCAAATCGGCGATTATGCAGACGCGGATCATCCGCTTTGCTTTATCCATGCCCAAACCGACGACGACTATGCCAAAACCGCGGCCGAATTGAAGTCTTACATCAAAATATCGGAGAGCAGACCGAAAATTGTCTCACCGATTATTGAAAAAATATACTAAAAACTTATCAGAGGATAAATCTCATGAGCAGAGCTATAATTTTAATGATGGATTCTTTCGGTATCGGCGGCGCGCATGACGCCGAAAAATTTGATAATGCCGGCGCCGACACCTTCGGCCACATCGTCAAGGCCAACGGCGGCCTGCGCATTCCCAATCTGCACCGCCTCGGACTGACCGAAGTTGCCGCTGCCGCCTCCGGACAAAAAGCCGACATCGGCCCCCAGCCGGAAAGTCCGATGGACATGGGCTGCATCCGCGCCCACATGAGCGAAATCAGCGTTGCCAAAGACACCACTTCCGGCCACTGGGAAATGGCGGGTGTTCCGGTTTTGAAAGACTGGGGCTATTTCAAACCCGACTATCCTTCTTTTCCGGATTCGCTGATTGCCGACATCTGCCGTGAGGGTAAAATCGAGGGTATTCTCGGAAACATTGCCGCTTCCGGCACCGAAATCATCCAGCAGCTCGGAGAAGAACACATCAAAACCGGCAAACCTATTTTCTACACTTCCGCCGACAGCAACATTCAAATTGCCGCCCACGAAGAACACTTCGGTCTGGAGCGCCTTTACAAACTCTGCGAAGTGGCCTACCAAAAGGTCAAACCCTATAACATCGCCCGCATCATTGCCCGCCCGTTTGTCGGCGAAAAAGCGGGAAGTTTTACCCGCACCGCCAACCGGCACGACTATTCGGTTCTGCCCTTTGCCCCGACTGTGCTGGACAAGATGAAAATCTCCGGCGGCAACGTCATTGCCATCGGCAAAATCAACGACATCTATGCCGGACAGGGCATCACCAAAGCCCTGCACGCCAGCGGGCTGGAAGAACTCTGGGACGTCACGCTGGAAGAAATGATGAACTCGCCCGAAAACACCGTCATCTTCACCAACTTTGTCGACTTTGATATGCTGTGGGGGCACCGTCGCAACGTCAAAGGCTACGCGGACGGACTGGAATATTTTGATACCCGGTTGCCGGACATCTTGCCGCTGCTGCGTGACGACGACATCGTTTTCATCACCGCCGACCACGGCAACGACCCGACCTACAAAGGCACCGACCACACCCGCGAGCAGGTGCCGATGCTGCTGTTCGGCAAAAAGATACAGTCCCGCTTTGCCGGAGAAAGCTCAACTTTTGCCGACATCGGCCAAACCATCGCCCATTACTTCGGCTTAATGCCGTTTGAATACGGGAAGTCGTTCCTATGAGTTATTTCGCTCCCAATCTCCCGCGTACGCAACATTGTTTCTTCGGCCGCCGGGGCGGCGTGTCTCAAGGATTGTACGACAGTTTGAACATCAACGGCAAAAGCAATGACAATCACGATTCTGTTTTGCGCAATCTCGACATCATTGCCGGTTATTACGGCCTTGCTCGTTCCAATCTCCTGCTGATCAATCAGGGCGTTTCCGGCCACGCCGAGTTTACGGACCGCCTTTCGCAAAACCAAATCACCGCGGACGGGATCGTCACCGGCCAAAAAGACTTTATTCTCTGCATCGGTACCGCTGACTGCGCGCCGGTATTGTTTTGGGATAAGAAAAACCATATCATCGGTGCTGCCCATGCCGGCTGGCGCGGCGCGCTCCGCGGCATTGTTGAAAACACGCTTGAAACAATGCTGGAGCACGGTGCCGAAACCGCGCATATTTCTGCGGCGGTCGGCCCTTGCCTGCAGCAACCCTCTTTTGAAACCGGTGTCGATATGTATCAGGAATTTTTAGACACGGATCCGCAAAACACCCGTTATTTCGCTCCCGGAAAAGACGAACAACATTTCCAGTTTGACCTGGAGGGATTTGTGGTTGACAAACTCAAAAAATGCGGCCTGCAAAACGTCACAGCATCAGGCATCGACACCTATGCCGCCGAAGCGGAATATTTCAGCTTTCGGCGCAACACACACCGAAAGCTTGTATCTTCGCCCAAAGACTTTCCGGCTCATTTATCAACCATAAAACTATAATAGGTCTTTATTTTTTTATATTTTTGTGCTAAGTTGCTTACATTGTTTTAACAACTTAGCAAGGTTATATGTCACCTTTAGGCAAATTTACGCTGGCACTTTTGGGGCTTCGCTTCTTTGGTGCCGCCGGTCTCTTTTGGGGACTGTTTTTGGGTCATATTTTAATAGACCGAACCAAACTCATAAAAATTCTCGAAAAACAGCTGAGCATTATTGACGATAATATCCGGCTCATGTTGCCTTATAAGTTTTATCGCTATTACAACCGCATCGACGGCAATTTCTGGGGCAAGATCTGGGGAACCGTTTTCGGCAGCGTTTTGTTCGGATTTCACGGTTTTCTGCTGTTCTTTATCGTCGGACATTTTGTATTTGACACGCCCGATTCGCGTCATGCCCGGGCTTTCCGTTCCGGTTTGGACGATTTCTTCAACCGCAATCTCGGCAAAATCTTCGGCGGCATCGTCGGTTTCAGCCTTCAAAGCCGTATTTTGCTCTTTGTCGGAATAATTCTGGGCTTTTTTGCCGACTGTTATCGTTCGGAAAAACAGTTCCGTCCGCAGCTCTCCTTTTTCAAAATGCTGTGGTTCAAAACCAACCCTTTCAAGATTATGCTGAACTCGTTTTCCGCCCGTCACACTTCCATGGTACAGTCCATGGCCGGTTTAAGCGCCAAAATCGCCAAAGCCGACGGCCAGGTCAGCGAAAACGAAATCCGCGTTTTCAAACAGCTCTTTGACATTCCCGCCAACGAAAACCACAAGGTTTCCAAAATATTCAACAAAGCCAAAACCTCCGTTCAGGGCTGGGAAAGCTATGCCAGACAAATCCGCCGATTGACCCGGGGCGATCTGGATCTCAAGGAAAGCGTCATGGAAAACCTGTTCAAAATGGCGCTGGCCGACGGAATGTACAGCAGCCGCGAACTTGAGCTGCTGGAAAGCATCAGCCGCGTCATCGAACTTCCCGAAGGCAATTTCGACGTTATTAAACAGTCTTTCGAACCTAAAATCTCAACTTCCTCCAACGTCAAGGACTTTTACGAAGTTCTCGGAATTTTCTGCAACGCCAGCGACTGTGAAATCAAGGCTCGCTGGAAAGAGCTCATCAACATCTACCACCCTGACCGCGTACAGGCCAACGGCGCCAGCGCCGAAGAAGTCGAAAAATGCACGCTCAAGATGGCCGAAATCAACAATGCCTACCAAAGCATCATGAAAAGCCGGAAAGCCGCATGATTTTTTTCAATTGCACATTTTTGTTCCCGAAAGCCCGATAATTGAAAATAATTCTCGCCACCATCAATGCCCGTTATTCTCACACCTCGTTCGGCCTGCGTTATCTCAAGGCCAATCTCCGCGAATATGAAAAAGACGCGGAGATTCTGGAATATTCCAAAGACGCGGCCTTAACCGACATTGCCGAAGAAATCATCGGCAAAAAACCGGATATTGTCGGCTTCGGCTGCTACATATGGAATATTGAAGACATTCTCAAAGTCTGCGAAATTATCAAAAACATTCTGCCAAACACCCTGCTGGTTTTGGGCGGCCCCGAAGTCTCTTACGAAAACGAAGCCTTTCTGCCCTGCTGCGACTATCTTATTGAGGGTGAAGGTGAGCTGGCCTGGTATCATCTGGCTAAAAGCTATGCTGCCGGAACTCTGCCTGCAAACAAAATCATCAACGAACCGGTCTGCGACCTGACGCAGATTAAAATGCCTTATTACCTCTACAGCAATGAAGACATTCAAAACCGGCTGATTTATGTCGAAGCTACCCGCGGCTGCCCGTTCACCTGTGAATTTTGCCTGTCTTCCGTTTCCAAAGGCGTCCGCGAATTTGACCTTGATTTGTTTTTGACCGAAATGAAAACACTCGTCGGCCGCGGCGTCCGGCAGTTCAAATTTGTCGACCGTACCTTCAATCTCAAACTGGCCAACATAAAAAAGATTTTGCATTTTTTCAAAGCCGACTGGCATGACGGTATGGTTCTGCATTTTGAAATTTTTCCCGACCGCCTCAGCGCCGAAATGCTGGAAGAAATCAAAAACTTTCCGAACGGAGGACTGCATTTGGAAGCCGGCGTGCAAAGTTTTTACCCGCCGTCACTGACAGCAATTTCCCGCCGTCAGGACGAACAAAAGACACTGGAGAACCTGCGTTTTATCATTGAACGGACCGGCGCGGAAATTCACGCTGACCTGGTGGCGGGACTTCCCCATTCGACTTATCGAACCTTTGAAGAAGATTTTAACAAACTCTACGCCGTCCGCCCGCACGAACTGCAAATCGGCATATTGAAAAAACTGCGCGGCGCCCCGATAAAACGGCACGACGAAGAATTCCGGATGATATATTCAAAACACCCGCCCTACGAAATTATGCAAAACAAAGACATGAGCTATGATGAACTTCAGAGCATCAAGAGAACCGCACGTTTCTTTGATCTTTATTACAACAGCCGCCGTTTCCCGGGCATTGAAAAAGTTCTGCCCGATTTTCAGGCCTGGACGGATTTCAGCCGCTACATCTGGCAGAACTACCGCCAAACCCACAAAATATCGCTGCGGCGTCAACAGGAAATTCTAAAGGAATATTGCCATGCAAGAAATATTACTCCCGCATTTTAACGAACGCCGCACGCCGGTTGATATGCTGGTTTTGCACGCAACCGCACACCATTCCTGTGAAGAAACCGCAGCTTGCCTGGACAAACTGGAATTGAGCTGCCACTACATTCTCGGCCTGGACGGTTCCTTGTGTCGCTGCGTTGCCGAAGACAAACGCGCCTGGCACGCCGGCGTTGCTTTCTGGCAGGGAAACGATACTGATTTGAATTCTCACTCTATCGGCATTGAAATCTGTTCGCCGAGCTTGGGACAAACGCCTTTCGGCGAAGCGCAGATTGAAAAACTGATACCTTTCTGCCGCAAGCTGATTCGCAAATACAACATCAAACCGCAAAACATTGTCGCTCACTCGGACATTGCGCCCGAACGCAAGCCGGACCCGGGAAAATGTTTTCCGTGGAAACGGCTGGCCAAAGAAGGCATCGGCCTGTGGTATCAGCCGCGCAACGCCGAAAAAATGCCCGAAAACGATGTCGTCCGGCTGCTGGCATCCATCGGCTATGACACCAGAGACCGGGAAAAAACCATTGCCTCGGCTTACGCTTTCCGCCGCCGCTTTCTGCCGGAAGAGGTCTCTGCCGATACGGATGTACATCACCTGGTAGAGAACGTCTATCCGCAAGGCAACACAACACTGCTGCAAGGCGAAAAATTTCTGAAAACGCTCAAGGCTGTCGCCTACAGTTATCAAAATTTATAACGCGAAAGTAGCATTTATACGCGGTTTAGGGCGTCAAGAAAACCTTGAAGAATGTACCCCGCCGCCGAAGCGTCAAGCACTTCTTTGCGGCGTTTGCGGTTCATGTCCACTTCTTTAATCAAAAAGTTTTCCATGGCGGCGGAAGAGAGACGTTCGTCCCAAAAGGCATAGGGCAGATGCGTATGATCATAGACCTTTTCGGCAAAAGCCCGGACTTTGGCCGCGGTCTCGCCTTCTTCGCCGTTCATTTGCAGCGGCAGGCCGTATACGATGCCGCCGACTTCCTTTTCCGCAATAATTTTTTTGATTTCTTCCATATCGGTTTTCTGGTTCTGGCGGAAAATGGTTTTATAAGGCGTCGCCACCATCAACAACAGGTCGGACACCGCCGTGCCGAGGCGTTTGTCACCATAATCGAAACCCAACACCGCCTTATAGGCTTTCAGGCTTGATTTAAATTCTTTAATATCCATATTTTTCTCCTGAAAATCACTCTAAAGCAAAGATTTAATCTGTCAAATGCTAATTGATTATTAAGAATCTTCCGCTACAATTTCCTCTAACTGTATGATTCGCTTTTTTGATAAGGTAAAAATATGAAATTTAAGTATATTCTCGTTCTTCTGCTCGGCCTTCTGACAGCTTTTCCGGCTCGTGCCGAACTCGAAATCGACGTAAACGGCGCCATGCGCGACCCGATGCCGATTGCCATTCCCGAAATGATTCACGAAGGCTTCTGGATTGGTCAATATGCCGGCAAGATTCGCAGCGTTATTGTTGCCGATCTGGAACGTTCGGGTCTTTTCCGCGTCATTGACGAAAACAGCTATATTCAGGAATTCAGCTCCATGGAACAGGAACCGACGTTTATCGACTGGCGCGCCATCAACGCGCAGGCCCTGGTTCAGAGTGCCATTAAGGAAGTTGACGCCAACCACCTGAAAATTGAAATGCGGCTGTGGGACGTCTATGCCGAAAGCCAGCTCAAAGGACAGTCGTTCACCACCACCAAAGACAACTGGCGCCGTGTTGCCCACGTTATTGCCGACGCCATTTACGAACGTCTGACCGGCGAAAAAGGCTACTTTGACACCCGCATCGTTTATGTTTCCGAAACCGGTCCCGCCACCAAACGCATTAAACGTCTGGCCATTATGGACCAGGACGGCGAAAATCATAAGTTCTTGACCTCCGGCGCCGCCATGGCCTTAACGCCGAGATTTTCGCCTAACCTGCAAAAGGTTACCTATATGTCTTATGCCGGCGATACCCCGAAAGTCTATATTTTGGACATTGAAACCGGTAAACAGCAACTGATCGGAAACTTCCCGGGCATGACCTTCGCGCCGAGATTCTCTCCCGACAGTTCCAAACTGTTGTTGAGTTTTGCTGCCAATGGCCGCACCGACATCTATGAAATGGATTTGAAAAACCGCACTTCGGTTCAGCTGACCAAAAATGCCGGCATCAATACTTCGCCGAGCTATTCGCCGGACGGTTCACAGATCGTGTTCAACTCTGACCGCGGCGGCAATCAGCAGCTTTACGTTATGAATGCCGACGGTTCCGACGTCCACCGCATCAGCTTCGGCGCCGGCCGCTATGCCACTCCGGTCTGGTCTCCGCGCGGCGACTACATCGCCTTCACCAAAATGGCCAACGGCCAGTTTTATATCGGCGTCATGTATCCCGACGGTAGCGGCGAACGTTTGCTTGCCAGCGGCTATCTGGTGGAAGGTCCCACCTGGTCACCCAACGGCCGCGTGCTGATTTACTTCCGCCAAGACCGCGGAACCTCACGCTCCAATGCGCCGGTCAAGCTTTATTCCATCGATCTGACCGGTTTCAACGAACGGCTGATCGTCACGCCGGCGGACGCTTCCGACCCGGCTTGGTCACCGTTGCTGCCGTAAGAAAAAAGCCCCTCTTCCGAGGGGCTTTTTTATATCAGTCGGTCAGTTCTATTTTGATGTTTCTGCCGTAAAAACTCAACAGCCGAAACAGCAAAAACAACGGCACGCCTTTGCCCGCTTCCAAACGTTGAACATATTTGACTGTCAGACGCGTCTGCCGGGCCAGATGTTCAACGCTGACTTCTCTTTCACGCCGCAAACGCTCCAGTTCTTTGCCGATAAGTTTCCGGACTTCGTTAAAGCGCAGTTTATCCGTTATTTCTATTATCATATTTTCAAACTCCCGTTTTGTTCAAACTAAAACAAAACCGCCTTGAAAAAACATCAAGGCGGTGGAGCTGAAAAACTGTAAGAGTACAGTCACCCTTATTCGTCCGGCAAGCCGGCTTATATCAGGCACTCCACCCGAAGTGGAAAACTTTAATCTCTTAGATGTTTTTCAGACACCGCAGACCGTCTCCGGCCTGCAAAGCTTATTGTAGTGAAGAATGGTTAAATTACAATAAAATTTTCACCCCAAAAACAAGACATACTGCAAAACTATAAAAGCCGGAGAATGAGACTTATAGCGCGATTTAAGGAGTGAGAAAAATTTTAGCCTACATAAACGTAGGTGAATTTTTCGAACCGACGATAAATTACGCTAGAAGGCCATTATACGGCTTTTATAAAAAAGGCGTTATATGAGCCTAACAGTAAGAAACAAAAGAAAATATGAGGGCGCGTACATAAACGTACGTAACCGAATATTTTACTTGCTGTTTCTGTACTGGAAGGCCATAGAACGATTTTTGCAAACAAGGCGTTATATGAGGTAGATAATAAGATTTTAGAGAGAAAGTACCGGAGCGTACACAGAAGTACGTGAGGACACTTTCTATTCGCAAAATCTGTATTAGATACCCATAGAACGCCTCGTTTTAGTTGTCGCCGATGCGAAGAGCTTCTATAAACGCCGATTGGGGAACTTCGACCTTGCCGAACTGCCGCATCCGGAGCTTGCCTTTTTTCTGCTTGTCTAGCAATTTGCGTTTGCGGGTAACGTCGCCGCCGTAACATTTGGCCGTTACGTCTTTGCGCAGGGCGGAAATGGTTTCGCGCGCAACGACCCGGCCGCCGATGGCCGCCTGGATCGGAATTTTGAACAGATGTCTGGGAATTAAATCTTTCAGACGCTCGCATATCTGACGGCCGCGGGCTTCGGCCTCGCCGCGGAAACACAAAAACGCCAGCGCGTCAACCGGTTCTTCGTTAATCAAAATCTGCACCTTGACCAAATCCGATTCATGATAGCCGATCAGCTCATAGTCAAAGCTTGCATAACCGCTGGTGATGGATTTCAACCGGTCATAAAAGTCAAACACAATTTCGTTAAGCGGAATTTTGTAAACCACCATTGCCCGGCTGCCGGCATAAGTCAGTTCGACCTGCTCGCCGCGGCGTTCGGTACAGAGCTTCAAAACCGAACCGAGATATTCGTCCGGCACCAGAATTGTCGCTTTGACCCACGGCTCTTCAATCGACCTGATTTTGGTAACGTCGGGCATATCGGCCGGATTATGCAGCGTCATATCGGTACCGTCAGTCAGATGAATCTTATAGGCCACGGACGGCGCCGTCGTAATCAGGTCCAAGTCAAACTCGCGGCTCAGACGCTCCTGAATGATTTCCATATGCAGAAGCCCCAGAAAGCCGCAGCGAAAACCAAGTCCCAGCGCCGTGGAGTTTTCATTCTGATAATCAATGCTGGCATCATTGAGCTTCAGCTTGGCCAAAGCGTCTTTCAAAGCCTCATACTGGCTGGAATCAACCGGAAAAATAGAACAGAAAACCACCGGAATCGACGGCTTAAATCCATGCAGAGGCTGCTCGCACGGGCGTTTGTTGTCCGTAATCGTATCGCCGATATTGCAGTCGCTGACGCTCTTGATGCTGGCGGTAATGTAACCGACCTCGCCGGGATACAGCGCTTCGACCTCGGTCATCTTCGGCGAAAAAATTCCCACCCGGTCAACCAAATAGGTTGCATTGTTGCTCATCATCCGGATTTGGGTTTTCTTTTTCAAAACGCCGTCTTTAATCCGCACCAAAATCACCACGCCGAGATAAGAATCATACCAGCTGTCAATCAGCAAAGCTTTCAGCGGCGCTTCTTCGTCCCCGGTCGGCGCCGGCAGCCGCTGAACAACGGCTTCCAGCAAATCTGGCACGCCCAACCCCGTTTTGCCCGAAGTTTCCACCGCGTCCGAAGTATCAAGCCCGATGACGTCCTCAATCTGGCGCTTGACCTTTTCCGGTTCGGCGGAAGGCAGGTCAATCTTGTTTAAAACCGGAATGATTTCATGATTGTTGTCCAGCGCCAGATAAACGTTGGCCAGCGTCTGCGCTTCCACGCCCTGAGTAGCGTCCACCACCAAGATGGAACCTTCGCAGGAAGCCAGCGAACGCGACACTTCATAAGAGAAGTCCACGTGTCCGGGCGTATCCATCAGGTTCAGCTGATAGGTCTTGCCGTCCTTGGCTTTATAGTTCAGCCGCACGGTCTGCGCCTTGATGGTAATGCCGCGCTCACGCTCAATATCCATTGAATCCAAAACCTGTTCGGTCATCTCGCGCTGCTGCAAACCGCCGCAATATTCGATAATGCGGTCCGCCAGCGTCGACTTGCCATGGTCAATATGCGCAATAATGGCGAAGTTTCTGATCAAATCCAATTTAGATTCCATTTGTATCAATCTTTCCGTTTCATAACTTTTGCAAAAATTCAGCTTCAAAATATATGAAAAAAAAATTATTCGCAATATATTATTAACTGTGCTAAGATATATATCATTAAAAAAAGGTCACGCTAGCGGGAGAAGAGTCATGAAAAAAATGCTGGATATTGATTTTGGCTCAACAAGATACGAACAGCTCGTACAGTTGCGCTACAAAATTCTGTTGGAACCGCTGGGACTGAAATTTCTCGACCATCACCGCGCCAAAGAGGCCGGATACCTGCACATCGGTTGCATCGAACAGCTGGACGACGCCCTCGTCGGCGGCTTGATGCTGGCGCCGGTAGACAACGAAACCATCCGTCTGATGCAGGTGGCGGTCGACACTAAATATCAGGGTGAGGGCATCGGCCGCGAACTCGTAAAATATGCCGAGAAAAGAGCCCAAGCCGCCGGATATCACAAAATTGTCATGCACGCCATGCTCTCCGTCGTCAATTTTTACGAAAAAATGGGGTATGTCCAGGAAGGGGACATCTTTGAAGAAAGCGGCATTTCCTTTGCCAAAATGGTCAAAGATCTCAAATAAGCACCCTGCCCGCAAAATCAAAGCCGCCTTAACGGCGGCTTTTTTATAAAGCAAAACACTCGTTTTGGGCAAACTCGCCTTTTAGATAAGCTTTATACCCGTGGCGGCCGGTTTTCCGTCACGGTCGTTATACAGTTCATAGTTCACGAGTTGTCCGTCGAACAAACGGCGCAGACCGCTTTTTTCCAACTGGGTCACATGAACGAAAATGTCTTTTTCGCCGCTTTCCGGCTGAATAAAACCATAGCCTTTTTTGGTGTTAAACCATTTGACAGTACCTTTTAACATAGATCAAATCCCTTTATGTTTGTTGTCGTTTAGTAAAATTATTACAGCAATGACTCATATAGTCGGCATCATTGGGATTTAAAGTAGTTTTAATAAAAAAACACTCCCGGCTCTGCGGGAGTGTCCTTATCAAACGCCGTCAGCGTTCAAGTTTTTTGTAGCGCATGCGATGCGGATCGCAGGCATCGTCGCCCAGACGGCGGCGTTTGTCTTTTTCATATTCTTCAAAGTTTCCTTCAAACCATTCGACATGGCCGTCGCCCTCATAGGCCAGAATATGGGTGGCCAGCCGGTCCAAAAACCAGCGGTCGTGCGAGGTTACCAACACGCAGCCCGGATAATTCATGATTCCCTCTTCCAGCGAACGCAGCGTATCGACGTCCAAATCGTTGGTCGGTTCGTCAAGCAAAATCACGTTGCCGCCCTTTTTGAGCATTTTGGCCATGTGCACGCGATTGCGCTCGCCGCCGGAAAGCTGTCCGACCTTCTTTTGCTGGTCGCCGCCCTTGAAGTTAAACTGGCCGACATATGCGCGGGATGGTATGGTTTTCTTGCCCAGCTCAATCATATCCAGACCGTCCGAAATTTCCTCCCAGACGTTTTTGTCGGGATTCAGATTGTCGCGGGACTGGTCCACATATCCCAACTCTACCGTATCGCCGATTCTGATGGTGCCGGAATCAGGCTGCTCCTGTCCGGTAATCATCCGGAACAAAGTGGTTTTGCCGGCACCGTTCGGACCGATGATTCCGACAATCGCGCCTTTCGGAATCTTAAACGAAAGGTTGTCAATCAGCACCCGGTCGCCGTATGCCTTGGAAATCCCCGTCGCCTCGATTACCAGATCGCCCAGACGCTCGTTCATCGGAATATTGATATGCGCCTGCGAAATGCCCTCCTTGGCCGTTTGCGACAACAACTCGTCATAAGCGTTGATACGCGCCTTAGACTTGGCCTGACGGGCTTTCGGATTTTTCTGAATCCATTCCAGCTCGCGAGCCAGTGTTTTCTGACGGGCGCTTTCCTCTCTGGATTCCTGCTCCAGACGTTTCTGTTTCTGCTCCAGCCAGGAAGAATAGTTCCCCTCATAAGGAATACCCTGCCCCCTGTCCAGTTCCAAAATCCAGCCGGTGACGTTGTCCAGAAAATAACGGTCGTGGGTAACCATAACCACCGTGCCGGCATATTCTTTCAGATACTTTTCCAACCATGCAACCGATTCGGCGTCCAGATGGTTGGTCGGCTCGTCCAAAAGCAGCATATCGGGCTTTTGCAGCAGCAAACGGCACAGGGCCACGCGGCGCTTTTCTCCACCGGAAAGCTTGGTTACGTCGGCGTCAGACGGCGGACAGCGCAAAGCGTCCATCGCGATTTCTATCGTGCGCTCCAGATCCCAGCCGTTGCAGGCGTCGATTTTTTCCTGAAGTTCGGCCTGCTCATTAATCAGCGCGTCCATTTCTTCGTCGCTCATCGGTTCGGCAAACTTCATCGAAACTTCTTCAAAGCGCTTCAGCAGGTCGCGGGTTTCGCCCAGACCGTCCATGATGTTTTCCATTACGTTTTTGGAAGGATTCAGCTTTGGTTCCTGCTCCAGATAACCGACCTTGACACCGTCAGCCGCCCAGGCCTCGCCGTTAAAATCCTTGTCAACGCCGGCCATAATCTTCAACAGCGTAGACTTACCGGCGCCGTTCACGCCCAGCACACCGATTTTGGCTCCGGGCAGAAATGAAAGCGTAATTCCCTTGAACAGCTCTCTGCCGCCGGGAAAAACTTTGGTTAAGTTCTGCATCACATAAACATATTGATAAGCAGCCATACTGATACGTCTCCATTAAAAAAGTTAGCTTGGCGCCTAGTATACAGGCAAATATAAATTATGCAAGCCGGGAAATCCGCCGCTTCAGTAACGCGATTTGCGACGGGAGATATGCTTGATTGCAGATTCGGAAACTGCCGCCTCTTCCGCCGGAGCCGGCGTCATAACCCGCGGCGCATAAGCATTGTTAACCGTCTGCCGATTCGGAACTGCGACTTTCTGCCCCTGTTGCAGAGCCTGTCTGCGCACCTTGTCGGTGCTGCCTTCGTAAATGGCCTTCAGATTGGCGGTCAGCTTTTCGTCGCGGCGGTAAATTTTGGACGCGTCATAGGGCATCCGCGGCGTAATAATCTGCCCGTCGGGCATTTTCAGCGTTCCGTCTTCATACAGCGTAATGTTGAAGATGTCCTGACTGTCAAACCGCTGTACCGTCTCTCCGCAAAGGAAGCCGGCGTCCATCTGCTTGGAAAGATAAGTGTCCGCCTTGGCCTCGGTATAGGCATAAACGCCCTTTTGCAGCATGGCGTTGTTCGGCGCCTTGGTCAGCATAATGGCGCGCGCCAGCATCTCAAACTGGTCATATTTGGAAGCGCCGCAGGCCAATCCCTGTCCGGCGACGGCACCCAGCGCTTTCATCTCCTCCAGATACGGCATCTGCGCCCCGGCGGCGGACGCCCACAAACACATAAGCACAATCAGACCTGTTCTTTTTATCATCAGAAAACATCTCTCCTTCTTTTTATACCGACAGCCTATAGAAAAATGCGCTTAAATGCAAAAGTAATCTTACTTTTTTACCGGATTTGTGCAAATTAGGGTTGACAAAGCGGAAGTTTTATCATAAGTTGCGGTCAACTATTTATGAAAAGGAAGAAAAATGAAAGTTTACAGCTCATTGAAAACTAAGAAAGTACGCGACAAGAACTGCAAAATTGTTCGTCGCAAGGGTCGCGTATACGTTATCAATAAAAAGAACCCGAAACTCAAGGCTCGTCAGGGATAATTTTATTGAGCATTAAAACAGTTGAAAACTAAAACCCGCCGTTTTTAAGCGGGTTTTTTTTATTACGGCATTTCCTCAAAAAAAACACGCTTAACCTTGCGGTTAAACGTGTTTTTAACTTTAAGCCCGACCGTTACGGAATATAAACCGTATGCAGCATATTGGTCCGGCCTTTGGTGTTCAGCGGAAAACCGGCTGTAATGATAATGTGATCGCCGGATTTTGAAAAACCGTTTTCTTTGGTTACCTTAACCGCGCTGCTCTCAACCTTGTCAAAACTCTTGAAGCTTTCTTTGTTGACAAAGCTCTTGACCCCCCAGACCAAGACCATCCGCCGCGCCACCTCAATTTCCGGCGTCATGGCGATAATCGGCAGATTCGGACGTTCGCGCGCCGTCAGCAGCGTGGTAAAACCCGACGACGTAAAGGTAACGATTGCCGACACATTGTCCAATACGTTGGACACTTCGCTCGCGGCAAAAGAAATCGAATCTGCTTCGCTGCCGCAACACGGAGAAAGACGGGATTTCTGCATCAAAGTATAAAACAGCGGATCCGCTTCCACCTGCTGGATAATGTTGTTCATCATCTTAACCGCTTCCACCGGATATTTTCCGGCCGCAGTCTCCGCGGACAGCATCACCGTGTCGGCGCCGTCATAAACCGCGGTTGCCACGTCGGAAACCTCGGCGCGGGTCGGCGTCGGGTTGTTAATCATGGACTCCAGCATCTGGGTGGCCACAATCACCGGCCGTGCGTATTTACGACAGCAGGTAACAATCCTTTTTTGCAGAACCGGCACCGTATAAACCGGACATTCGACACCCAAATCGCCGCGCGCAACCATAACCGCGTCGGCCAGTTTGATAATTTCTTCAAGCTCGTCAATCGCACTCGGCTTTTCAAGCTTGACAATCAGTCCGGCCTTGTCGCCGACCAGCCGGCGGGCTT
Source organism: uncultured Alphaproteobacteria bacterium (assembly GCA_944390895.1). Classification (GTDB taxonomy): domain Bacteria; phylum Pseudomonadota; class Alphaproteobacteria; order RF32; family CAG-239; genus CAJLXD01. The sequence goes on along the minus strand of CALXRQ010000022.1, from coordinate 12,196 downwards.
CCCTGACGTCTTCCGCAGTCTGAACAAAGGACAGGCCGATCCAGTCGACCCCGAGCTTCAGAGCAAATTTCAGATCCTCGCGGTCTTTCTCGGTAATGGCCGAAATCGGCAGCTGCGTATTCGGCAGATTAACCCCTTTGTGCGCCGACAAAAAACCGCCGACGACAACCGTCGTATCGGCAAAATCAGCGCCACAGTCGTCAACGTTCAATACGATGTTGCCGTCGTTAAGAAGCAGACGGTCACCGGGCTTGAGCGCCGCAAAAATCTCTTTATGGGGCAGGTTGACGCGCTGGCTGTTACCGGGCGTAACATCCATATCCAGACGAAATTTCTGGCCTTCTTTCAAATCAGCACCCGCACCGATAAAAGTGCCGACTCTGAGCTTGGGTCCCTGCATATCGGCCAAAATCGAAATAAAACGCCCTTTTTCTTTTTCAAGCTTGCGGATGTAGCCGACCCGCTCCTTGTGCTCTTCATGCGTTCCGTGGCTGAAGTTAACCCGGAAAGCGTCAGCGCCGGCATCAATTAATTTTTCGATTTGTTCCTTCGATGCGGAAGAAGGTCCGATTGTTGCCAGAATCTTGGTCTTTGTTAACTGCGGCATAATATACCCCTTTTTTTTATTTACACTTTTCATTGTCTGCAATATAACCCTAAAAAAGTTAATAACGTACTTATTTTAAACAGATTTCCGCAGAAAATATTTTGCTTGTCAAAAAACGCATCGCTTGTTATCTTCAACGGCAGCTGATTCTAAAACAGTACCATAGGGAGATATAATCATGAGTGAAGAAAATAACAATTCCGAAGTCGGCGGAATCGCCGCTGACAGACTGCGTTCCCTGATTGAGCGCATTGAACGTCTGGAAGAAGAAAAGGCCGCTCTCGGTTCCGACATCCGCGACATTTACGCCGAAGCCAAATCGGCCGGTTTTGACGTCAAAATCATGCGCGCCATCATCAAACTGCGCAAAATGAACGCCGCTGACCGCGACGAACAGGAATTTCTGCTTGAAACCTACAAGAAAGCTTTGGATATTTAAGACTGAAAGCCACAAGCCTCCCGTCGGGGAGGCTTTTTTATTGCCCAAGTTTAAGCGCAATACCGAGCGCGGCGCTGACGATGATATAAAAAATCGGACTGCGCTTGTAAAAATGGATTGCGGCAAAGAAAACGACAAACAGACCGGCTGTTTCCCAGTCGGTCACCGCCAGTTTGGCAACCTCGGCCCCCGCAAACAAAATCAAAGCAATAACCGCGGGGCGTATTCCGTACAAGACGCTGCACACCATCGGATTGTCCCGAAACTTTTTCAAAAGCTTTGACAGCATCATGATAACGACCACCGAAGGCAGAACCAGTCCGAAAGTCGCCGCCAGCGCGCCCGCCACGCCGGCTGCCCGGAATCCGGAATAAGTCGCCATATTAACCCCCAGCGGCCCCGGCGTCGATTCCGAAACCGCAATCATATCCGCCAGGTCTTTGGCGTCAAACCACGGATAAACCTCGGCCAGATCAAAAAGAAACGGCACCGTGACCAAACCGCCGCCGATGGCAAACAATCCGATTTTAAAAAACTCGAAAAACAAAACCAGATAAATCATTTTTCGCCGTCCTTTCGTTTAAACCGCAACGGACAGAAACGGCAGGCCAGACCGCTCAAGGCGGCCAGCAGCACAATCCACACCGCCGAAAGGTTGAAAAACAAAAGCAGCAGCGCGCAGCACAGGAAAATGACGATTCCTTTTTTATCTTCGATTCCCTTTTTCCAAAGCCCGATTAATGTATCCAAAATCAAAGCGGTTACGGCAATTCTGATACCGGCAAAAGCATAACCGAGATACGGATTGTGCATATAGCGCTCCAGCACGCTGGCCGCCAGCATTATGATAATCAGCGAAGGCATGACCATTCCCAGCGTAGAAATGCCGCCACCGAGTTTTCCTTTCTGCTTGCAGCCGATAAACGTTGCCACGTTAATGGCAATAATGCCGGGCGTGCACTGTCCGATGGAATAATAGTCCATCAGTTCTTCATCCGTGGCCCACCTGCGCCGCCGCACCAATTCGTCCTGCAAAAGCGGCAGCATGGCGTATCCGCCGCCAAACGTAAACAGGCCGATTTTGAAAAATACCGCAAACAAATCCCAAAGCTGTTTCATTTTTGCACAATCCCGTTGTTTCTGATTCCATATATCCTTATATTAATGCTATATTGATTTATCTTAAAAATAACTAAAGGACAAGAAATGATTATCGCCGTCTTAAAAGAAGTCAAAAACGGGGAAAACCGGGTGGCCGTAACCCCCGACACCGCTTCCAGCTTCAAGGGCTGGGGTTTCAACGTCAAAGTGGAAAAAGGCGCGGGTCTGCAAGCCGGTTTTGACGACGAAGCCTACCTCAAAGCCGGAGCCGAGGTTGTGTCTTCAGCCGCGGAAGCCTGCAAAAATGCTGATTATCTGCTCAAAATCTGGGCTCCGCAGCCGGAAGAAGACAAACACCTCAAACCGCAAATGACTGTCATTGCCAATTTCCAGGCCTTAACCGAACGGCCGCGGCTTGAAAAATTTGCCAAACTCGGCCTCACCTGTTTCGCGTTGGACCTGATGCCGCGCATCTCCCGCGCCCAATCCATGGACATTCTTTCTTCGCAAAGCAATCTGGCCGGATATAAAGCGGTCATCAACGCCGTTGAAGCCCTGGACAAAGCCGTTCCCATGATGATGACGGCGGCCGGCACCGTCGCGCCCGCCAAGGTTTTGGTTTTGGGCGCGGGCGTAGCCGGATTACAGGCCATTGCCACTGCCAAACGCCTCGGCGCGCAGGTTTATGCTTCCGACGTCCGCCCTCAGGTAAAGGAACAGGGTGAATCTTTGGGCGGTCGGTTTGTGGAAGTCAAAACCGACGAAAATTTCGAAACCGCAGGCGGCTATGCCAAAGAAACTTCCGACGAATACAGGAAAAAACAGCAGGAAGCCGTTGCCGAGCAGCTCCGCAAAACGGACATTGCCGTCACCACGGCGCTTATTCCCGGAAAACCGGCGCCCCGGCTGATTACAAAACAAATGATTGAAGCTATGCCGCGCGGCGCCGTCATCATCGACATGGCGGCCGAAGCCGGCGGAAACGTGGAAGGCTCCCAAAGCGGCAAAACCGTAACCATCGGCGGCGTCAAGGTCATCGGCAATTCCAATCTTGCGTCCGAACTGCCCAATTCCGCCAGCAGGCTTTTCGCCCAAAACATCTTTAACTTTCTAACCCCGATGTACAATCCGCAGACCCAAGAAATCGTCTTCAATTTTAACGATGAATTGATCAAAGGCACCTGCGTATGCAAAGACGGGGAACTCACGGGAGCTGTAAAATGATGGATATCTGGACTCTTTTAACCATTCTCACCTTGGCCTGTTTCGTCGGCTATTTCGTCGTCTGGGGCGTCACGCCGGCGCTTCATTCGCCGCTGATGAGCGTTTCCAACGCCATCTCCGGCATTGTCATCGTCGGCGCACTCATTACGGCCGGCGTTCAAACCATGGATACCCCGAAAATTCTGGGGCTGATTGCCGTCGGTCTTGCCGCCGTCAATATCTTCGGCGGTTTTGCCGTTTCTCACCGGATGCTGCTGATGTTCAAAAAGAAAAAAATGCCCCGCACCGATTCTAAGGAGACCAAATGATGTCCGCATCCATACTTCCCGTTACCTACCTACTCTCCAGCATTTTATTTATCTTTTCGATTCGCGGCCTGGCCTCTCCCGAAACGGCGCGCCGCGGCAACCTGCTCGGTATGCTCGGTATGACCGTTGCCGTAGTCGTCACCATGTTTTCGCCGCAAGTCAGCGAATATTACTGGATTATGTTTGCCATTGTCATCGGCGGCCTCATCGGCACCGTATCGGCTCTCAAAGTCAAAATGACTTCCCTGCCGCAGATGGTTGCCGCTTTCAACGGTCTCGGCGGTCTTTCTTCCGTTTTCATCTCTCTGTCCGAAATTCTCTCGGGTTCGCAAACCTGGGTGGAAAGCTCCGTCGGCCTCATCATCGGCGCATTGGCCTTTTCCGGTTCAATGATTGCCTTTGCCAAACTCCAAGGCCTGATGTCCGCCAAAGCCGTGGTCTTCCCCGGACAGCAGATATTAAACCTGTTGTTGGGACTGTCAACAATCGCGGCCTGCGTCATCTTTTGTCTCAACGGCGACGTCCGGATATTTTATGTTCTGGCGGCTCTGGCCATTGTTTTGGGATTTCTTCTGGTCCTGCCGATCGGCGGCGCCGATATGCCGGTTGTCATTTCCGTTCTGAACGCTTATTCCGGCTGGGCGGCCGTCGGTATCGGTTTTTCAATGCACAACGTTTTGCTGATTATCGTCGGTTCCATCGTCGGCGCCAGCGGAGCCATTCTGTCTTACATTATGGTTAAAGCCATGAACCGCTCCCTGACCAGCGTTATGCTCGGCGGTTTCGGCGCTGACGGCAACGCCGTCTCCCACACCAATGACACGGACAATAAAGTGGCCAAAACCGGCAACCCTGAAGATGCGGCGTTTATCATGGAAAATGCCAACAAGGTTATTATTGTTCCCGGATACGGCATGGCCGTTGCCCAGGCTCAGCACATCCTGCACGAAATGGCCAAAGATCTGCACGACCGCTACGGCGTCGAGGTCAAATATGCCATTCATCCCGTTGCCGGCCGCATGCCCGGCCATATGAACGTGCTTCTGGCCGAAGCAAACGTTCCCTATGAAGACGTCTTCGAACTGGAAGACATCAACCGCGAATTTGCCACCGCCGACGTTGCCTATGTCATCGGCGCCAACGACGTCACCAACCCTCTGGCCAAAACCGATCCGTCTTCGCCGATATACGGCATGCCGGTCTTAGACGTTGAAAAGGCCAAAACAGTCTTCTTCGTCAAACGTTCGCTGGCTTCCGGATATTCCGGCGTGGAAAACCCGCTGTTTTTTGCCGACAATACGATTATGCTTTACGGCGACGCCAAAAAAGTAACCGAACAGATTGTCGCGGCGCTTGAAAAATAACGGCAAAAAAAAACGGAGCCCAACGCTCCGTTTTTTCTTTCTCCGCCAAACTTTACAATCCAAGCAGACTTAAAACCAGAGCACCGATAAGAACCGCATACAGCAGCAACCCTGGAAAAGAAGAAGTTGCCACCCGCACGTCGGCCGAGGACGGCACCGCATTTTCAATAATAATCGTCTGCAGCAAGACATAGAGAACATAATTTAAAAGTGTTGCCGGCAGCAGCGGCAGCAGATACTCGTTAACATAATACCCCAGCGGCAGAAGCAGCAGCGGCGCCATTGCCGCCGGAAAAGCGTTATAAAACGTAATGTTGCGAAAACCGACGCTGCCCATGACATATCCGCCTTCCATGCTGCGCCGCGGCAAAATCGTAAAGTTGCACGGATGTGCGTTCATCACCAGACCGACCAGAAAATGCATCGATTCGTGCAGAATTGTCCCCGGTACGTTCACCAGCGAACACATCCACATGCTGTTATAAGTGGCATATTTGAAACGGGTCAGGACAATCACCAGCACAATCAGATAAAAACGGTTGTCAAACACGCTTTGCAAAAACTGCGGCGAATTAATAATGCCCGCTATCCGCCAATACACTTCATAAACCATCGGCGTTTCAGTTCCTCTTCAAAACGGTCAGACCGGCCAGATAGGTATTAAGCAAAAGCTTGCAGACCGATTTTTTGTTAACCCGGCTCATCTTGTCCAAACCGCTCAGGGTCAGGAACGAACTCAGAGAAAACATCGACAGCCACAACACTTGCAGCGAAACTTTCTGTTCTGCGGGCTTTAAGGCGGAAAATACCGCATTGAACTCACAGCGCCACAGATTGATTATTTTCAAAAGCCGCCGCAGATACCGCGGAGGATAAACCGTATTTTCCGTATGCAGATGAAAGTTGAACAGCAGATTCCACAAATTCGGCTTGCCCAAAACGAACGAAACGAAAGCGTCGACATAGCGGTTCAGGTTTTTATACGGATTTGTGTCCGGCATAATCTTGTTCAAAACCGCATACAGCTCGTCCAGCGTCTGCATATTCTGCTCCAAAACGTAGGCGTCCATGCTTTCAAACTGGTTATAAATTGTTCCGACCGAATATCCCGTAGCCTCGGAGAGCTTGCGCGCGGTAAGAAAATCGGCGCCTTTGGAGCAGACCAGTTCCCGCCCTTTGGCAATTAATGCCGAATGAATATTGTCTTTTGTATCGCTCATTGTTATATATTATTTAATAAAATGTTGATATTAAAAACATAATAAAACATTAATGAACAGTGTTCAATTTTTTTTATGGGCAAAGGGATAAAAATATGAAAACAGGTCTGTTTATTTTAGCTTCCGCAATAATATTTTCATTCGGCGTCCGGGCACAGGACACTTCCGACTTCTATCAGGATCTGCTTATATCGGACGAACTGAAGGCCGAAGAAGCCGAGCAAAAAGCCAAAAACGAAGAGGCGCGCCGTCTTGAAAAGGCCAGAGCCGCCGCCCGCAGCCTGCTGAACAAAAAAACAGAAAAACTGAACATAGACATTCCCAAAATCGAACGGCGCGCTCAAAGCGAAGACACCAAAGCCCTGGCGGAAGAAGTTCAGAATCTTGACGCCGCCCCGTTCGGCCTGCTGTGGAAAGCAAGCATTGCCGCCATCAAAAACCTGGGTGTAATCCTAACCCCGGTTGAACAGAAAGATTACGTAAATTCGTTCTCGGCCACTCATCTGCCCAAAGATCCCAAAGGCTTCCGGGATATTATAATCACCTTTGGCGAAGAAGACGAACTGTGGCGAATTATTGCCGTCGGCAACTTTCTCAACGATGACGCTTCCGCTTCCAAAGTTCTCAAAGAATATCGCAAATACGTCCGGCTGCTGACGCAGAAATACGGCAACCCGCAGGAGTTTTTTACGCCCAAAGTCACGGTTGTCGAAAAAAAGGTCAAAGAATACGGACAGGAAAAAATTATCACCGAACAACATCCCGAACCCATCGGCAACCCCGAATTTTTAAGCCAGCTGCAAAGCGGAGAAGCCGTCCTCTACAGTACCTTTGAAGGCAACAATATCGGTGCAGCACTTGCTATAAATGTTGACGGCGACGGAAAAAGTTACATAATCATTGACTATAAAAACATCAAAATTTTACAGGAGCGCGAAAACGAAGCGCTGGATATATTATGAGAAAGTGAAGGGACTAAAGACTAATGACTAAAATAAGTTTCTGCGGAATTTCGGGCAACGGCGTCAGTGCCGTCGCTCAGATTATGGCTAAAAAAGGATTTGAGGTTCGCGGTTCTGACCGCAGTTTTGACAACGGCGGCGATCAGGACCGCCGCAAAGCGCTGGAAGAAGTCGGCATCAAAATTTATCCGCAGGACGGCTCGGCAATTACCGATGACGTTGACATTCTCTATGTTTCAACCGCGGTTGAAGATTCCATTCCCGATGTCAAAGCGGCCAAAGCCAAAAACATTCCGATTAAAACCCGGCCGGATCTGCTGGCCGAACTGTTCCACCAGTATCCGCACAACATAGCGGTCAGCGGAACTTCCGGCAAAACCACCACTACCGGCATGATCGGCTATATTCTGGACACGCTGGGCAAAAAGCCCTGCACCATCAACGGCGGTTACATGAAAAACTATGCCGCTCAGAAAGGCATCCCCAACATCATTTACAACCAGGGTGACATTTGCGTCATCGAAGCGGATGAAAGCAACGGATCCATTGAGAAATACACTCCTTATATCGGTATTATCAACAACATCGGCATGGACCATAAGTCTTTGGACGAACTGGAAACCCTTTTCCACAATTTTGCCGGACGCTGCACACATGGCCTGGTCGTCAACCGCGACTGTGACAACTGCAAAGACATCCGCAACGACAAAATCGCCAACCTGTCTTTTTCAATTGAAGATTCTTCCGCCGACTTTTTTGCCAACAACATCAAGGCCATTCCCGGCGGCACCAGCTACACACTCGACGGACGGGAATTCAAAATCCGCCTCATCGGCCGTTTTAACGTATCCAATGCCTTAGCGGCCATTGCCGCCTGCTCGCTGCTGGGCGTTGACAAATTTGCCGCCGCGCAGGCTCTGGAGGGCTTTCTCGGCACTCAGCGGCGCCTTGAAGTCGTCGGCACCAAAAAAGACATCACCTTCATTGACGATTTCGCCCACAATCCCGACAAGGTCATGGGTTCCATGTCGGCCTTGAAGGATTATCCGGGACGCGTTATCGTTATGTTCCAACCCCACGGCTTTGCTCCGATGAAACTGACCGGCCGCGACATTGTAAAATCTTTCGCCGCGCAAATGGGCAAAGACGACATTCTGGTTATGCCCGACATCTATTTTGCCGGCGGCACCGCCGATCAGAGCATCTCTTCCAAACAACTGATTGAAGAGGCCGTTTCCTTAGGCGTAAACGCGCGCTATATTCCCGCCCGCAAAGACGTTGAAGACTTTATCCTCAAAAACGCCAAGGCCGGCGACCGGGTCGTCATTATGGGCGCCCGCGACAACACCCTGCCGGACTTCAGCCGCAAACTTTTGCAGGAGATATAAGATGTTTTCGCTCAAAGCCGGAGATAAAGTCGGAATAGCATCGCCTGCCGGACATATCCCCGGCTTTGAAAGCATAAAACTTGCGCTTGATTATCTTGAGGGCATGGGACTGCGGTACGTCATCGGTGCCAACGCTTACAACGTCAGCCGCTATATGGCCGGTACCGACGAAGAACGGGCTGAAGATCTGATGTCCTTTTTCAAAGATCCCGAAATCAAGGCCGTCTTTACGACTGCCGGCGGTTGCGGTTCCCAGCGCCTGCTGGACCTTTTGGATTATGAAATCATCAAACAAAATCCCAAACCCGTTATCGGCCTCAGCGACAATACCGCTCTGCAGCTCGGTCTCTGGACCCAAACCGGCAATATGAACATTACCGGATTTTCTCTGAAATATGATTTTAAAAACGGACATATTGACGGCTTGGTTGACGCTTCGCTGCAAAAAGCGTTAAGCGGAACCGGACAAAACATTGTCAGCGGTCAAACCCAAACGGCCGGAACCGCGGAAGGCATTCTTATCGGCGGCTGCCTCAGCCTGATCCGTTCGCTGACCGGCACGCCGTATTTCCCTGATTTGAAAGATACGATTCTGCTGATAGAAGATGTCGGCGAAAAAACTTATAAACTCGATTTAATGTTGACCCAGCTGCGCCAACAGCCGGGTTTCTCGAAAGTTAAAGGCATTGTCTTCGGCACTTTTGCCGACTGTGAGGAAGCAGATCCCGGAGACGGCAGCGTTGATGACGTCATTGACGATTTCTGCCGCCGCATTCCCCGCATTCCCGTCATCAAAAACTTTGCTTACGGACATATTCCGTCGCGCTATGTGCTTCCGACAGGCGTAAAAGTCCGCCTCAATGCGGATCAATGCCGTCTCGAATATCTTTAGCCTAAAAACTGCCGGATATAATAAAGCGCATAATCCCAATTGCGTTCATTCAGTTTGGAAATCACGCTCTGATAAACCCAAAATCCGTTCCATCCGCGACTGTTGAAAGCCATCATCGAGCAAACCGCCCAAATGTTGGCTGACGGCAGAAACATTACGCAGAATTTATAACTGACCTTCGGCAGATCCGTTTGTTTTTCATGGATTTGAGAAGCAACCGTATCAATATGATAAGCGATGAAAAAACCTATAATCATATTCAAAATCAGATTAGACGGCGCATAATGCGTATAAACGGAAACCGCAATCATCACCGCAAAACCGAACAGAGGAAAGAAATAAGGCGCAATGATAATCAGCCAGTTGCCCTCGCCTTCAAACGACATGGAACCGCCGTCGTTGTCGGGATTCACCCGGATACTTTTGATTTTATGCAGCGTCAGCAGAGCGAAAAAAGCATGCGTCATCTCATGAGCGGCAATCTCCATGCTGGTCTTCATTTCCGTATCCATAAACCCGCGGGAGATAAAGAAAAGAAAAAAACCGCCGAGCATGGCGCCCGACCACAAATTCATAAAGTTAAACAAATAAAAAGACTGCACATACGCCGGCAGAGAAATCAGCATATAAACGGCCACCGGCCATTTGAGAAGCTCAATAAATCTGTTCAGCAGTGTCCGCATACGTTTTATCCCTCCGTTTTGAGCTTCAGCATATATGAAAAATAATCACATTTCACGTTATTTTGCCAAAATATTAACATTTCTTCAATCAATAGCGGCTATCATTCGGATAAAGGGATAAGCAATTGTCCCGCCGTCTCTTGCTTCCCCCAGAAAAACAGAGGCGGTTTTTTTTATTGCATTGACTAAATCGTTTATTGTTATAAGATAAGATTATGATTTAGAGCTTTATAAGGATTTGAGCTATGGATGAAAACGAATTAAACACTTTTGACTTTGTGACCAATGACGAAGACGAGGTCATGCTTCTGCTTCATGCTCAGGAAACGGAACCGAAAAATCCCCGTATTGAGTTTGACTTTAATGACAAATCCGCAGTTCTGATCCGCAATGACACCGACGAAATTCTGCTGGAAGGCATTCCCGACGACGTTATAGACAGTTTACAAGATGCAGATAATTTGATGATTTGTGAATTACAAGTGGGTAAAACAGATAATGATACAAAAATCATCTACGCCTACGAAGCAGACATAACAACATAAACAAATCTTTTCAAAAAGCTCCGGAAACGGAGCTTTTTTATACTGAGCCAAAAACTTGACAAAAGCTTCAAGACAAGAATCACATAAAATATTGTGTTTATTGTAAAACTTTTGTGAAAATTTTTATTTATCGCTCAATCGTATGTTGACAAACACCTCATAATATACTAATAATAAGTATTAGGTTCTGGTTTTATTATTTGTGAGGTGCGTTGTGATTTCGCCTAGACTTCTATACACTTCTGTAAGTCTAATCTGCCTAACCATGGGCATTAATGAAGTTTGGGCGGCTAATGCTCCGAACATACATAGTTCACACCAATCTATTTCTAAAGCCATAAAACCAGAACCATCCTCTTTTCAAATAGCCCGTGCTGTCTTTTTACCAGATACAAAAGATGATTTGGGATACTCAGGCCGTTATATAGATAACGAATATTTCAAAGAAACTTTTTGTGATGACTATCCTCTCTTTTCTTGCCCTGCTCACGGTCAATGTTCCGAATGTAGAATTAATATAAATAAGAAAAAACTAGACTCATGTTTTTCTCCTTACATCAAATCAGAAAATCATTGCATTTGCCCTCCCAGTGTTTCGCTAAACTATGCAAATGAAAAATGCCTGCGGTACTGCGACGGAGATTGCATTGAAAAATCTTGTACCAAAACACCCAATCAAACCGGTTGCACCAACGGCACACAAGCTTGCAATGACGGCTGCGGCGGCAACACCCGCCAATGCTGTATAGCTTGTACAGATATTATTACAACTAAGCCAAGCAACTCTTATTATATTTATTCTTCATGCAACGATGGCAGCCAAACAAGACAAATTAAAACCGGCTGGGCGTGCGAGCAAGGATATTCACAAAGCGGAAATTCTTGCGAAAAAAATTGTGTTCCCAAAGATTGCTCTTCTTATCCGCTTTATTCCCCGCCATCTTCGGGTTTATACGAAACCTGCACTGTTGGTTGCGGAAGCGGCATTGTCAGATATAAATCTACTTGCACGCCTAAAGATTGTTCGGCCTATCCTCTTTACACGGCTCCGAGCAACGCGTCTTATGAAACATGTTCGGTCGGCTGCAACAGCGGCATCACAAAATACAGATTAACAACCTGTAATGCCGGCTATTATTTGGATGGCGAAAGCTGCATCAAATGTACAAAGTCTTACTCTTCATGCTTAGACGGCAAAACTTTGGTCAATACCTGCAAAAATGCCAGCGGAACCACCGTAGGAGATTGTGTGGACTGCCGCGATGAAACTTCTCCTTATAACCCGTGCTATGGATATTATATCTGTGAGGGAGAAAAAATCGGCAACGGTGCAACCTGCTTATGCGGAAACATCACTTATTATGAGCAATGCCTGGTGAAAGACAACTGTACATACAGCTACCGTAAAGATCCAACCTGTGCCAGCGGCGTCAGAAAACGTGGTGGTTCGTGCCAAAGCACCG